>JAEHKQ010000297.1 GCA_016838795.1 Nitrosopumilales archaeon | reverse complement strand
TTTGGTTTGCATTGCTATGGTGGTATCAGGATCAAAATGATCCCCATGATCATGAGTTATGAAAATTGCATCTAGTCTATCCAGCGAATCAATATCGTCGAATAGTAAGCTTGATGGATCTATTGCGATAGCGTAGTTGCTGGTTCTTAAGAGAAAGCCTGCGGAAGCATGACCTTCTAACGAGCCCTTGTGATGATTTCCTAACCACATTATAGCTAGCTCGCCATCTTGGATATCATAGCTAAGGAGATTAGTTGTGGCGTCTGAAATTTCTTTAGCAGAGATGGGAGTGGTACCCATCATCAAAACAAAAATTATGATAGAAATCAGAATGGGAATTTTCATAATCTATTTAGGTTCTTATCAAATAAGAGATTTTGTTAAATGTTAGTATCAAATGTTAATTATTATTAGTTTTGTTGAATATTTCAACTATCAGTTAGAGTTTATTCTATGATCCAGTTTTTTTCATTTGTTTTGAACAACAAATTAGGTCACAATCTTCTTCGTCACACGGCTTTGTGACTTTAAGTTCAAGGCTGCGTTCTTCGCAGCGATATACGTCTCCTCCTACCATATTACCCATATCTTCCTGATGGACCAAGTTACTATTATTAGTTCACATTGACTAACTATGGACACAATCAGATGTCTCAATCAATGTTTTGATTTTTCTGATCTGGCTGAAAAACTGAACTAATAAAATGTAACTAAAAATCAAATAGTAGTCATGTAAAATTAATTTGGTGTTAAGAGATTCCTCTATTCGTAAATCATTAGACGAATACATTAAACGTAGGATTCAAGAGGTTCCAATTGAAATTAAACAAACCTTTCTAAAAACAAAACAGGTTTGGAAATGTGAGAATGAACTTGATTTTTTGTATGGTTATTACGTAGGAAAAATTGAGGAAGGTGCTCTTCATTACTTACTAAAGGCCACCAGAGCCTCTGCAGGTGGTTATGTAGATTCGTTTGAAATTAGAGGAATAATTGAAATGCACAGAAACGACCTCAGAGATGCAATTAAGCGGTCAACGCCCACTTAATTTTAAAGTAATTTTTTCGTAACAGTGGTATACAGTTTGTATCAAATGTGTATTCAAATTCATCAAGGAGTAAAAATAACAAAGTCAAATTCAGAATACTTTGTTCCATTCTTTTCATCTAATTTCAAAATCAAAGAAGGTTTTACAAAAAAGTCAAGGTGTTCATCCCCCTCAAAATAAAGCTGTGTAGTATGCGATGACAAATTGGGAGCTGAAACCTTTACATGAATGTGTGCGGGGCGCATAAGACCAGCTTCGGAATATTTACCAGGAAATCTGGTTTCAAGTTTATACTGACCATTTTCGTCTGCTTTTATTTTTCCACGAAGTGTAAAATCTTGAAAATAGTAATTTCCATTTGAATCAGTGTGCCAAACATCAATTATTGCTTCGGGTATAGGATCACAGTTCTGATTTAAGACCTGTCCAGAAATTATTATTTTTTGTCCTTCAAGTTCTTCCCCAAGCTTCTCTTTGTACGGTGCCCCTGCAATATAGTAAGGGCCTTGTGGATTACCTTCAGTTAAAGCACAGGCAAAGCTTGGATTTTGTATTACAGGGTTTGGCCAGACAAATATTCCCAAAACCCCTCCAATCATAATTATGGAAGCCAATATGCCGATTGTCTTTTTTTTCATAGATTATTCCCTGAAATTTGAATTTGGTTCCAATTTTGGGTTAATTGCAGACCAACAACAACATTCATCCCAAGTACAATAAGGACATTCTTTTGCAGATGAACTATTCTTACATTCTTCAGGAGTACAATTGCAATCAGCACATTTTACTTGGAACATTATAGATTTACCCAGAATGTTTATGAAAATTTACACAACAATCGCAGTCATTTATTATGCATTCTTGATCAATAGTATGACCACAAATTCTACATTCACAATTTATTTTCATATTTTCTAATAGCTCTTTTAGAGATATAACAGATCTGTATTTTTCTAACAATTTAGTTCGTATCAAATGTAGATGAATTGACTTACTGTTGTTGTTTTTATTTTCTAAGTAGATCTTTAACTCTTGGTATCAAATCCTCGAGAGAGTTTGCTTCTAATATTGGTTGAAGATCATTTGGACTTGATGCTCCAAGCGCACAAAGCGAGTATAGGTAATCAACAGTAGGAGTCTCCGTCAAGAGGTCATAATGTCTTAGCATCATTTCAAGGTCTGAAAGTAGCACCTTTCTGGGATAAGCCTGAGCAATGATCTTTTGTTTCCACAATTCAACTAATTGTTGCCATTTTTCAAGAGGAACTTTTTCATCTATTTCGTTAATGAACTCTACCTCAGCACAGATGTACATCTTTCTCTCAGTTCCTGATTTTTCATGCAGTTGTGCCACCCTTTGCAGACCACTAGTTGAGAAAGGATCGTAATTGATTGGACGTGAGATGGATGGTGGAATAATATCTTTTATGCGAAACTTGCTGCGTCCAGTTGTTTCAATGTAAAGATGCTGACCAATAATATCTATATCATGACATTTTGTGATTTTAGCAATAGTTCCTACACTATGAGGAGCCTCCCATCCGCTAACTGTCTTGGATTTGTCATAGAGACAAACTCC
>JAEHKQ010000296.1 GCA_016838795.1 Nitrosopumilales archaeon | reverse complement strand
CATCAAAATACAATTTACAAGAACAAGAAAATCCAAAATTAAAAGTCTAAACACTATTTTTAATTATTTCAGATATATTATGTTCCAAAGAAAGTTTACCAGCTAATGTAGACACTATTGGAACCAAAAGTTCAGCAACTGTTTGTTTAAGATCAGTTGGATGAAGTTCTTTTTTTGCAAAAGCCAATTTCATCTCTGAATATTCAGAAAAACTAACTTTTCCTCCAAATTTTTCGGGTCTCTCCACTGGTATTTCATTATAATTCCGAAATAGTATTTGTTCTGAAATTTCTAGTAATGGATTATTTTCAATATTTCCTTCCTCACACCAAGCTTTTTTGATCTTTGTTCTCACCTCATCAGGAGAATCATGAATGAATATTGTAGAATTAGGATTAGTTTTACTCATTTTATTAAGAATTATTTTTCCACTATCATTCTTAAGAATTGAATCACCAGTGTTCAACTGAAGATTACTTACATTTGGTTCACCGGGTTTGGTTAAACCGGGTAACAATTTATGATGAACTGCAACTGGAACTTTCCAATCTTTCCCCATTTTAGGAAAATTATCTCTAACTAGCATGTGGATCTTTCTTTGGTCCATACCAGCATGAACGATATCAAGATCTAGGTAGCGAATGTCAAGAGCCTGCATTGGAGGATAAAGTAGCTTTGCAAGATCAATCTTCTCCTCCTTTTCAGATCTACCCATGATTGTTAGGGTTCTCATTGTTCTAGCCAAAGACATATGCTTTGTAAATCGAATAAGATCTCTCCAATATTCACCACTTTGTTCCTCTGCGTATAACTCTGAACCTGTTTTTACGTGAACTCCAGGGCAAACTGTTTCGAAAGCCTCTTTGTAATATTTTGAAACTTTGGAAATATTTTCTTCATTACTGCTCAGCTTCTCATTGATTATGGTGTGCCAGTCTGCAAGAAAAACAGTACAATCTACTCCTGCTTTAATGAAATCATTGATTTTGTAACCCGTAGTTAGCAGACTCCCAAGATGAAGAAATCCAGAAATTTCAAAACCGATATAATGTTTGGGTTTAGAATTT
>JAEHKQ010000295.1 GCA_016838795.1 Nitrosopumilales archaeon | reverse complement strand
GGTTTGATTTCTTATGCAAACAGCATTGAACAAATTGGTCCATTAACTAGAACCGTAGAGGACACTGCATTTTTACTAAACATCATTGCGGGCCTTGATCCTATGGATAATACTACTATTGACAATAAAGGGGAAAACTATCTCGAAAACATTGATTCAGGAATTGAAGGAAAAAAAATTGGAATAATAGAACAAATGGTGGGGCCAGGTGCACAAAAAGAAGTTATTTCTGCTACAAATCGTGCAATTTCAAAACTTGAAGATCACGGAGCAAAAAGCGAACAAATTTCTCTGGACATGATAGATTTTTCTGTTGCTGCATATTATATCATTACTGCAACTGAAGCTGGAAGCAATCTAGCAAGATATGATAATCTCCGATATGGATTCGATTTTCCATTAGAAGGTTATGAGTTTAATTCCTATATTTCAAAAGCTAGAAAAAACTTTGGCCCTGAGGTTACAAGGCGAATGATTCTTGGTGGCTTTGTACCTTCTGCAGGGCATGCTGGAAAATATTATCTTAAAGCTATGAAGGTTAAAAGCAAACTAACTGCAGAAATTAACGAAGCATTCAAAAAGGTTGATTATCTTATAGCCCCAACTGTTCCAATTCTTCCATTCAAAATTGGGGAAAAAATTGATGATCCAGTAGCATTGTTTTTAGTTGATTTTAACACCGTTACTGCAAACCTCACTGGAAAACCAGCAATATCTGTTCCATTTGAGTTTTCAAATGGACTACCAATTGGAATTCAATTGCTTGCTAAACCTCTAGCTGATAAATCATTATTACAAGCAGCTTATACCCTTCAAAAAACGGTCAAACTTCCAGAGGTGCCTCTATGACAAAGATAGGCCTTGAAATTCACTGCCAATTAACTAATCTTGAAAGCAAATTATTCTGTTCATGTAAAGCAAATTATCGAGATAACGAACCAAATACCAACATTTGTCCTATCTGTATTGGCTTGCCTGGTTCATTACCTAGGCTAAACCGTAAGGCTATTGAGAAAGCAACTATTATCGCACTGGCGTTTAACTGTCAAACTCCTGAGAAATTGGCTTTTTTTAGAAAAAATTACTTTTATCCCGATTTGCCAAAAAACTTCCAAATAACACAACTCAACGTTTACGGCCCAACAAGTATTGGACTAGATGGTAAAATCATTGTTGCGGATAAAGAAATTAGAATCAGAAGAATACAGATAGAAGAGGATCCTGGGCGTTTAATCTATGAAGGAATCTCAGAAAAAACTCTGATTACTCTAGTTGATTATAATCGTGCAGGAACTCCTTTAGTAGAAATTGTAACAGAACCTGATTTTGAAAATGAAAAACAAGTAAGATTATTTTTAAATATTTTATCTGATCTTCTTGAAAATCTTGGAGTTG
>JAEHKQ010000294.1 GCA_016838795.1 Nitrosopumilales archaeon | reverse complement strand
CCAGTCTGATGGTTTCGTGATTGGATATTACGTGCTAACAGTGGTAGCCGCATTAATGTTAGTCAAGCAGACAAAAGAAAGATTAGCTGATCTGAAGAAGGGTCTAAGATCAATGAAGTATGCACCCATCACATATGGGATTCTTTTTGCATACATTTTTTTGGCTTTTGATTATGTTGATACTATCCCAATTCTCAATTGGAGTTGGTTAGGTTACAATATTGCTTTTGGTCCATTTGCGGACCAAGGAATTTGGGGGATTATTCCATTTGTTCCATTACTTTTGTACATGTTTATTCATATCAACTACTATGAGGAATTCTACTTTAGAAAATCAAAAAAGATGGTAATAGTTTGGGCTTTAATGCACATTGCGATGGGCGTAAAAATTCACATGGCTATACTATTGATTCCAATTGGCTTTTTGTTCAAATACATCTATGACAAGAAGGGAATTCGCCACTCATATGCAATGCATTTTGCAACGAACATCTTGGTTCTATTTACCGTATTTTTTTCGTCTTTGTTCTGATTTTGGTTCTTGTGTAAGAAAAATCCAGCCAAAAAAACCGCCAAGACAGATATTAATTACACCCATAAATGACATCATGAGGATTGGTTGGTTACCCGGAACGCCAAGCCCAACTAAAATACCAAAAGCCCCTGTTCCAAAAAGCACTAGCGTTATAATCTTTAGCTTGGTGGGTTTGACGTACTTCATTGACGTTTTGCTCAAGATTGAACATTATTAAAAACTGGCGGTTGTTTGACAAAAATAAGATCTAATAATATTGAGACAACACTTTATACATCTAATTTTTTATTTTATCTCGTGCCAATGTAGCTCAGCCTGGCTAGAGCATTCGCCTTGTAAGCGAAAGGTCGTGGGTTCGGATCCCATCATTGGCTCCACTTCTGACTGATTAGCTCACAACTTTTTAACAATGGTTTATTAGACCATAAAATTCTGCTCAAAATATAGGAATAATGACGGATTGGCAATGAGCTTTTTCTGTCATTGCTTAAGAGAAGAAAAAAAGAATGACAACATTTGATCAATTAGGAATAAAAGAATCCATTTTAGCTGGATTAAAGGATATGGGGTTTAAGGTGGCCTTTCCTATTCAGGAGGCCGCAATTCCTGTTTTATTGTCAGGTAGAGATGTAGTTGGCCAGGCCCATACAGGAACTGGAAAAACTGCAGCATTTGCTATCACCATGTTACAAGCCATAACTCCTGGAAAAGGAATTCAAGGACTCGTGATAGCCCCCACTAGAGAGTTAGCAATTCAGATTACAGATGAGATGAGAAAGTTTGGCAAATATACTGGTATTAAAACAGCCACCATCTATGGGGGTCAAGGAATGGGAACTCAGCTTGGATCCCTTGCAAAAGGTGTTGAAATTCTTGTTGCGACTCCCGGAAGGCTAATTGATCATATCAAACGTGGTTCCATCAAGCTTAACGATGTTTCTCATTTAGTGCTTGATGAAGCAGATACAATGTTGGATATGGGTTTCATTGAGGATATCCAATTCGTTTTGGACCTCACTCCAGAAAATAAGGTCATGTCGTTGTTTTCTGCCACTATGCCAACAGCAATTTTAAGATTATCAGAGGATTATTTGAGAAATCCAAAACATTTTCTTTTAAATGCTGATGATCTTAGTTTAGAAGGGATTGACCAGTCATTTCTAGTGATTAAAGACAGAGATAAGATGGATCATCTCATCAATTTTATTAATCAAAATAAAACTGGGCAGACCATTGTTTTTTGTTCTACCAAATATAGAACAAGAGATGTGGCAAGGATGTTACCTAAAAAATTCAACGCAGTATCAATTGAAGGAGACATGTCACAGCACAGAAGAGAAATGTCGATGTCAAAATTTCGAAGTGGTAAAGCAGATATTCTAGTTGCAACCGATGTTGCTGCACGTGGCATTGATGTGCCAGAGGTTGCTCTTGTGGTTAATTATGATGTTCCAAATCAGGAATTGCTTTATTTTCATAGGATTGGTAGGACTGCAAGAGCAGGAGGTAAAGGGAGAGCCGTTACACTTGTTTCCTATTCATCTATAGCTGACTTTAACATAATCAAAAGGCAGGTTAAGGCAGATATGACTGATTTAAACAAGGAAATGAATATTGAGGTAAGAATTCCTGACCCGTTGAAAAGACAGACTCCGACTAGGAGGCATGGTACTTTTTCACATGGTAGACAAAGTGGTGGACGCTCATATGGTGGACAAAGTGGTGGACGCTCATATGGTGGACAAAGTGGTGGACGCTCATATGGTGGACAAAGTGGTGGACGCTCATATGGTGGACAAAGTGGTGGACGCTCATATGGTG
>JAEHKQ010000293.1 GCA_016838795.1 Nitrosopumilales archaeon | reverse complement strand
TATCAGATATATGTGACTTTGAATTGTTTTTCACAACCGTAACTTCAAATTCATTAGGAATCTCAAAGGAAATCTTTCTTTTGCCATATGGAATTTTGAAACTAGTCATTTTCAACCAATAATATTATACGCAAAAGCTTTTGTATGATAAAAATTTGAATTGGGCGTGTTTAGAATAGTTCTTTTGTTTGTGTTTTTTTCACTGTTTACAGTTTTAATCATGCCTCCAATTCATGCTATCGAACCACTAGACAGGGCTCCTGCTACTTCTCTTCGTCTAGTTAATGCCTTTGGGAACCAAGTTATCGAACACCTAAATGTAAATCAACAAGTTCAGGTCACTACGGATATTACAAATAATCAAGAAACCACTCAAGATTTTGTATTTATTGTTCAGATAAAAAATGATGAAAATGTAATTATTTCACTTGGATGGATAACTGGTTCATTAAATTCTAAGCAAACACTCAGTCCAGCACTCTCATGGACTCCTGATCATTCAGGATCATATTTAGCAGAAATTTTTGTTTGGGAAAGTTTGACAAATCAAGATGCATTATCAGAATCACTTTCGATCAGTATCATTACTAGTTAGTTTTGATCCCAAGTGTTAGAACTTTTTATTGCATTACATTTACAAACATGAAGCCATGGTGAGAGAAGTTGAATGAACGCATTAACCGCCTTTCAAAAACATTAGGACCTGGAATATTATTTGCCAGTACAGCAATTGGTGTATCTCATTTGGTCCAATCAACAAGAGCTGGGGCTGAATTTGGTTTTGCGCTAATTGGTTTTGTGATCTTAGCTAGTTTATTTAAATATCCTTTTTTTGAATATGGATCTAGATATGCAAATGTAACTGGAACAAGTATAATAGATGGTTACAAAAAATTAGGAAAACATGCACTTCTGTTCTATTTCTTAATTACAATAGCATCAATGTTCTTTGTAACAGCTGCAGTTGGTTTTGTAACGGCCGGATTTCTAGAAAACTTGTTTCAAATTGAATTTCTTGGAATTTGGACCGTTGTTATTCTATTTTTAATCTGTGCAGCGATCTTGGGTATTGGAAAATATAGAGCATTGGACGGATTAATCAAAATCGTTGTCTTTGTTTTGATTGTATCAACTGTAATGGCTTTTGTTTTAGCATTAGTAAATGGACCAGTTGAAAAAGCTATTGACTTTAAACCAAAAATTATCTGGAACCAAGCTGGAATTTTTTTTCTTATTGCTTTGATGGGCTGGATGCCAACTGCAGTTGATCTATCAAGTTGGAATAGTTTGTGGACACTTGAACGTATCAAACAAACTGGCTTTAAGCCAAGATTAAAGGAAACAATCTTTGAGTTTAGGCTTGCTTATGTCATCACGACAATTTTGGCACTATTTTTTGTCACGCTCGGAGCCTACATTTTCTTTGGGTCAGGCGAAATCCTGCCAAATGATAACGCTCTATTTGCTCACAAAGTGGTTACTCTGTATACTGAAACCATAGGAGATTGGAGTTACCTCATAATTTCATCAGCTGCATTTAGTGTTATGTTTGGAACAATAATTGCTGTATTTGATGGATATGCTAGATCTTTAAGCAGAACGGTAGAGTTATTGTTCAAACAAAACAACTCTAAATCAAAATTTCAATTTAAAAAATTGTATTTAATATTCATATTTGTTCATGTAGTTGGCGCTCTTTTTGTTATTATTCTGTTTGAAAATAAATTAAAAGAATTGGTTGATTTTGCAACAACTGTTTCATTTCTTATTGCACCAGTAATAGCTATTTTTAATTTCAAACTAGTGTCTGGCAAATATTTGGATAAGCAATCACAGCCAGCCATTTGGCTAAAAATCCTGAGTTTTCTTGGTATAATTTTCCTAAGTGGCTTTGCAGTATTTTTTATCATTACAAGGTTTTACTGAATATTTTATTCAGATTTTATTGAATTTGTAGCTAATAATCAGTTATTCTAAGAACAGATTGTGAAAAATCCGATCGCTAATTTGCCTTGTAGTTAAATAATTTTCACAATATTCTGCTAATAGCACTTTAAGTCACTATCTGCCATGACAATAGGATATTGTGTCAAATGCCGAGATAAAAGGGAGATTTCAGGTGCCAAGCCGATTACTATGAAAAATGGTAAACCGGCAATTTCAGGTACCTGTCCTACCTGTAGTACCAAAATGTTCAGAATTGGAAAAGGCTGAACATAATTTTTATTTTTTTAATTATTTTTTAGAAATAATCACTAATTCAAAATTTTAAAAAAATAAAAAAAGATTCCCTATTGGAAGGGATCTATAAAGGGACAGTTTACTATGTGGTCGGCATTCATCGGTCTTGCTATGTTTATGTCTATTAGTCCATCTTTCTTGAAGGCGTTAAAGTCACCAACTGTTTCTAAAAGTGATGCGTTTGCAGGATCATTCCAGGAGATCATAAAGATTCTCCACATTGGGCTGTAATTTGCATCACCAGGTCCAGAAGCTGCAATTCCTGCTTGGAATCCAAGAGGGCCAGAGCCCTTTATTCCATTTTTGAATTGGAATAGGTCTACTGCAGCTGAGCTTGCAATCAAATTAGCAGATGTTGGTGCAGGTGTTACTCCCATCATACTAGCTGGTCCAGAAGGTGTTGCATCTGTTACAATGTAATATATGGTTCTACCGTCAGGTCCCCAACCTCTATGTGCTATAAAAGTGACAGTCATTCCATCGGTGTCGATATCAAGTACTTGTCCGCCACCATATGGTGTTTCGTCAGTTATGGTTTTGTCTTCTTTTACAAACATCTGACCGTCAGGCCAAACAATTTGTGGCATATTCATTACTACTTCATGCTCAGTAAATGTCACCATGTCATTGGCTTGAGCAGCTAAAATTGCATCTTCAGAATCTAATATTTCAGGAGTTGCATCCTCATTCCACATTACATGAACATGTGATGTAAGGGCACTATAATCTTCCTGAGCTGGTGTACTGGAAAATACTTCACCTTGAAATCCATGTACTCCGCTACCTTCCACACCATTTTTGAAAATGTAGACAGGTGAGAGTGCTGCTTCTGGTGCATTAGCTAAGAGTGGAGCTAGTTCAACTTTCCATCC
>JAEHKQ010000292.1 GCA_016838795.1 Nitrosopumilales archaeon | reverse complement strand
TTGATGACATTGCAAAAAAACATCAAGGTCACAGAATTCTTGTCATGCACCAAGGTATCAATGAGATTAACAAATTCGCTGGCGAATTAAATTCAACTGATCTTCCAAAAAACTTTACCTACTATGCGATGGGTCATCTGCATGATCACGTTGTTAAAAATTTCAACCACCTTGGAGGTCCTGTTGCATATCCAGGTTCGATTGAACTAACAAACAGTGAAGGGATTAAAGAAACTAAAAAAGGATTTTATCAAGTAGATATTTCTTCGACAGAAGCAAAACCATCATGGATTGAATTAAACACAAGACCGCAGTTTTCCATAAAAACAACATCCACAGACATTTCAAAAACCATTGATGAGATGTTTGAGAAAATAAAATCTAATCCGAAAAAACCCATAGTGGAGCTAAAAATAGAAAGCGAAAATGTTGAACAAGAGATCATTCAGGCCCAAATTTCACGCTTAATTCCCCACACATTACACTGTTCATGGAAGCTTGTTCAAAAGCAAGATTCTGACTCATCAGTCCTTTCAGATAGACCAGCTAGAATAGATGAAGAACTTTTCAAACTTGCGGTTAATTCTCTAAAATCTGAAAAACTAGCAAGCTTTGCAGTTAAGGATCTTCTTCCAATTCTTTCAGCAAGTCAGATTGAACAGGCAAATCAATTGATAATTGAAAATTTTGAACGCTTCAAAAAGGAGAAACAAAAATGATTACATCAGTAGAATTAGTAAATTTTCTTTCACATTCCTCAACCAAGTTAGATTTTGATGAAGGAGTTACTGTTTTTGTTGGACCGAATGGATCAGGAAAATCTAGCATTATTGATGCTATAACATTTGCCTTGTTTGGGAAACATACTCGAAGCAAAAAATCTAACAAGAGCCTGATTCGCAGAGGAACAAATCAAGGATATTCCAAAGTTAACTTTGTAATTAATGGAAAGTCTTACGAGGCAGTTAGAAAAATCGATTCCAAAGGAACGTTGGCAGCAACGTTTTCAGAAATACAAGGCGACAAACTGATCCCACTGGCAGTAGGAGAACGAAAACAGTTTGGAGAATCAATGACAAAGGAAATAGAATCTAGGATTGGTTTAGATTTTGAAAAACTAAAGATAGCGTCAATAATTCAACAAGGTGAATTAAATTCCATAATCAAAGCTCAACCAAGGGAATTTAAAGAATTACTGAACGCCATCATCGGAATTAACAAACTAGATACTGCTTCTGATTTAATGAAGAATGTTCAACGAAACTTTCGTGAATCAATTCAAAAGAAAGTTGGTTATGATGATACACATATTGAAATTTTAAAACATGATTTATCAAATCTAGAAGATGAGATTAAAGAAGCAGAGCCATTAAAGAAAGAGTTGTCATCAAAAAAAATTGCATGTGAAAAAGACATAATATCACTTCAAGAAAAACTCGAAACCGAATCACCAAAAGAATCCAAGTTGAATGAATTGGAAGTTAGAAGAACTGATTTGTTCAAGTATGCCAAAGAAGCAATTTTGTCAATTCAGAATGAAATTGCAGGAAATGAGCGTAAAATAAGGGATTGTGATGGATGCTTTGAATTCGCCAATGCCAAAAAAGAAACAGAAAAACATCTTGAAAAAATCGAACTTGATATCGAATCAATTATTGCAAAAATCCAAAAACATTCACAACAAATAGGAAAACTCGAAGAGCAAAAAGCATTATCAAAAAAATTAGAATTAAAAGATGGAAAATGTCCGGTATGTGGTTCCAGAGTTGATCACCTTAATCCTTTATTCCAATTAGAGCATCTTGAACAAGAAATAACATCATTAAATGATGAGATAAAAAGCTTAGAAAAGAAAAAAACAAAAATTCAGAAACGGAAGAGTGAATTTGCCATCATACTTGAAAAAGCCATCAAAGCCGAAACTACACTATTAGCTCATTCCATCAAAAATTCTAAAGACCTTGATCTCATAAAGGAAAAGATTCTAGTTCAAAAAACACATATTCAAAAAATTCCAATATCAGTGGATTCTGGA
>JAEHKQ010000291.1 GCA_016838795.1 Nitrosopumilales archaeon | reverse complement strand
TCAAGAAAGATCAGAGATTGAGGAAAGAGCAGAAAAAAGTGGATTTTCTCTTGTTGAATTAGATGGAAATATTGCAGTAGTTGGAAATGGTGCAGGTCTTGTAATGTCAACTCTAGACATGTTGTCTGATAATGGAGGAAAGCCTGCTTGCTTTTTGGATGTTGGTGGAGGGGCAACCTCAGAATCAGTTTATGAAGCTTTGACGCTTATTAGTAAAATGAATAAAGTCAAAGGGATTCTTGTAAATCTTTATGGTGGGATTGTAAAAACTACAACTGTTGCAACAGCATTTGTCAAAGCTTATGAAAAAAATTTGATTGATCTCCCTGTATTTGCAAGATTGGAGGGAGCAGAATCTGAAAAATCAAAAGCGATGTTAAAAGATACAAAAACAAAGATGTTTGATACTGTTGAAGAAGCTATCAATGCAGCTGTTTTAGGAATAAAAAAATGACATACATTTTTGATTTGTTAAGGGGAAAGCCTGAAGATTCTGATTACAAGAAAAAACCTGTAATAGTTCAAGGTATAACTGGGAAGTTTGGTTCGGTGCACACCAAAAGTATGATTGAATATGGTACAAACATAGTGGCGGGGGTAGTTCCTGGCAAGGGTGGCCAAAAATTTAAGGGAGTTCCCATTTTTGAAACTGTAAAAGAAGCTGTTGATTCTACAGGCGCTAAAATTTCTATAATTTTTGTTCCTGCCAAGTTCTTTTTGGGTGCTACAAAGGAGGCACTTGATGCAGGAATTAAACTTCATGTTGCAATTCCAGAACATGTGCCAATTCGTGATACTTTGCAACTTTTAGAGTTAACAAAGAAAAACAACGCAATAATGATAGGCCCAAATACGCCTGGTGTGATGATTCCAGAATTAATCAAGATTGGAATTATGCCAGCATCTCCTTTCAAGGCTGGAAATATTGCAGTTTTGTCAAAAAGTGGTACTTTGCTATACGAGATTTCAGATGCTCTTTCAGAGGGCGGATTTGGTCAAGCTATAACACTTGGAATTGGCGGTGATCCTATCAATGGAACAAGACTAATTGATGCATTTGATATGGTCAAAGATATTCCAGATTTAGCAGGAATGGTGATTGTTGGCGAAATTGGTGGAGATGCAGAAGAAGTTCTTGCTCAACGAATCATTGATTCAAATTTCAAAAAACCAGTAGTTGCATACATTGCAGGTAGGACAGCTCCAAAGGAGAAAAGAATGGGACATGCTGGAGCAATAGTTTATGGTAATTACGGTTCTGCGGAATCTAAGGTTTTAATGTTTAACAAAGCAAACATTCCTGTAGCAAAAAGACCTATTGAAGTCCCAATACTCTTAGCAGGTAAACTTGAACAATCTGGCGATTAGATTAAAAGAGAGTCTTATTTTTGGACTAAAAGATGCCGATAACTGATCCAATAAAAAAACAGATTGCGCAGAGAAAGCGCCTGTACCTGAAGATTTGTTTTAAATGTGGTGCAAGAAACTCTATGGCTGCCACACGATGTAGAAAATGTCATAGTAACTATCTTAGGCGAAAAAATAGGGCGCTTGGCATAAAGAAAGCATAATTTCTCATAACCTAAAGACAAAAAAAGTTCCTACTTTGTAGAACCATTGGACCGGTAGTCTAGTTGGTTAGGATGACGCACTCACACTGCGTATGGATTTCAAATCCCGCAAAGGTCATGGGTTCAAATCCCATCCGGTCCATTTTTTGAAAATTGAATAGTCTAGTTTTGGAGTTTTGTTAATGATGCTTCAAGTCTTTGATTTCTTCTCTTCTTAACCAAGCTAAAAATGATCATTCCAATATTGATTATTGAAACAATCTCAATCAAGTCAACCCCGTAAAGCAACCAATCGATTACAGGATGAACTCTCGCAATTACGCCTATGTCTAGATAGAGGTCTGCATTCCAGACCATGTGTGGGATTTGGATAAATTGTATAATTGCAATTATGACAATACTTCCTAGAATTTTATTTTCATACCAATTCCAAAATTTATTCCATGCATTCATACAATTTTTTAAAATTTATGGTAATTAAATTGCGCCAAAATTAGTGAAAACTAATTAGACCAAACTAATTTTTTTACACGTGATTTTTCTTGAAATTTATTAAGCAAAGCTAACATTTTAAAATATGAAATTTGTTTGTAAATCATTGACAGAACAATGTGAACATTTTTCTCAAGCAAAAGATGTTACACCAAAAACAAAAGGTTGTGAAGAATGTGAAAAGGAACACTTGCCATGGGTAGCAATTAGAATGTGTTTAACATGTGGTCATGTTGGATGCTGTGATTCATCTGTTGGAAGACACGCAACAAAACATTTTGAAGAAACGAGTCATCC
>JAEHKQ010000290.1 GCA_016838795.1 Nitrosopumilales archaeon | reverse complement strand
TGTACCAACTCCAGTCCTTTCTCTATTGATTCTGTCATCAGGAAATGAGCGCCTCTCAGGACCAGTACTTTCTACACGCTCAGATGACACAAAGCCACAACCACCACAAAAAATCTCACCTGTTTCGGTATCTGTGATTAGTTCCTTCTTCCCACATCTTAAACAACTTTGTTTGATGTTAGGAATTTGATTAACCATGCCTCATTCAAGTGTGTGAGGTCTTAAACGTGGTGATTAAATTAATTATCTAATAACAGGCAGGAAGGAAACCTAGATTATTTTCATTCACATCGTCAGGATTAGTTGTAAGAAACCATCGCTTACTTTCAGGATGTTGCTTCTTGTAAACTCCTGCCCTTTTGTTATCTTCTAGGGTGTAGAATGTATGTCCCCGATCTATCCACGCGATAACTTTGCTAATTGATTGTATGCCATTATCTTGTACTCCAACATGCGTTATTCCTACCTCACTTTCTTGTTTGCAAGTTATTTGTAAATCTGCCACATTTCATATTTTAAGTTCTATTATTTTAGTTCACTGTACATTCATACAAATTCATTTACCATCGATTCACTCAAAGATTAACACTTACTCTAGACCCTCCATTGTTATTAGCGTTAGTGTTGACCTTACCCTGTTTAATTTTCTAATTTTCCAGATAATTGTATCCTTTAGAATTTCTGCATTAGCTGACTCCAGCTTTACAAGAATATCATAGGCACCAAAAACTCCGCGTACTTCCTTTACATCCTCAACCTGTTTTATCTCATCAATTATTTCTACGTCAAATCCCAAATCACAACTAATTAAAACATAAGCTATTGTCATGATATAATTACACAAGTATCATATTTCAAGCCTTTAATGAAACTTGTTTAATCCTGAAAATTCTTAATTCTTAGATTTCAGCAGTTCGGTAATTCTGTCGACAGTTGTTATGAAATGTTAATTTGTTTATTTGAGATGCTGTCGAAAGTATACTATGGGAAAAAATCTACGTTGTAAGCTCGGAATTCATGATTATGAATGGTCACATGACAGAGTAGGAAGCGTTTGCAAATTTTGTGGAAAATATCGGCAAGGTTGGTTTAATCAATATGGATTCGATGGACAATAATAACGAAAATCGTATCAATTATTGTGATAATCCCAAACAGGGTCTTTATTATCAATTAAAACAATTAACATTTGATACGAACTGTTTAATCCTGAAAATTCTTAATTCTCAACTATAACATCTGTCATTTCTGCAACTGGCTGTCCATCAATTTCTATAATTTGGGCTTTAGCTCGTGATTTTTCTTCTTTTTTCATCTCTAGATATTCTTCATGAGCTTCTAGGTGCTGTTTTATCATTCCACGAAGACTTTCTGAGACACATTCACCATCATCATTACACATTTCTACTAATCTATCAAAATCAATGTTATCTATCTTAGTTGAAACTGTTTTCATGTAGACTATAGTATACTTTTCAAGCTAAAAATACTTCGGTACAGCTCGAATAGACCGTGGTAGACTACGGTAGATTATAAGAGACTAAGCTGAGATGTGTTAACATAAGTAGATTTATTTTCGGAAAAAAAAGACTGTAATTATTGGCAATTTTACCTATTGATAGTGGTCGATACGGCACAAAAGAAATGCTTCAAGTGTTTCGTGAGCAAGATAAAATTAATTACCAATTAGAAATTGAGGGTGCGGTGGCTGTATCTCAAAGTGAGATTGGAGTAATTCCAAGAAAAATTGGAAAAAGTATTTTGAAAGCAGCTACTTCTGGAAGGATCACTGCAAAAAGAATCAAACAGCTAGAAGCCAAAAGTGATCATGACACAGCAGCTCTTGTTGAAGCATTGAGTGAGAAATGTAATGCTGATGCCAAACCTTGGATTCATTATGGATTGACAAGTAATGATCTGGTTGATACTAGTAATTCGATGCAAATGAGAGATGCATTATCTATAATTCAACCTAAAGTTGCAAGGCTTGCTATACTTTTAGCAAAAAAAGCTGCAAAATACAAAAGTATTCCAGCTGTTGGTCGAACTCATGGTCAACATGCTAGTATTATTTCATTTGGATTAAAGTTTGCAAATTGGGCTTCTGAAATGAGTAAACATCTAGAAAGAATTGAAGAAATGAAAAAACGTATTCTAATTTGTAAAACACTTGGAGTGGTTGGGACCGGTTCGTTAATGGGTTCAAAAGCTATTGAAGTTCAAAAAAGGGTTGCAAAAAAATTGAAACTATTTCCTGCTGAAGTTACAACTCAGATAGTTCCAAGAGAAGGATATGCAGAGTATATTTTTCAGCTTGCACTGTCAGGCGCGACTCTTGAAAAAATTGCAGTTGAAATTCGTAACTTACAAAGAACTGAGATTGGAGAGGTATCAGAACACTTCAAAAAAGGACAGATGGGAAGTAGTGCAGTTCCAGTGAAAAGAAATCCTATCAAAAGTGAAAGAATTTCATCATTATCCAAACTTTTACGTAGTCACGTAGGAACATCTTTTGAGAATATTCCTCTATGGCATGAAAGAGATCTTTCAAATTCTGCAAATGAGCGATTCATCATTCCAATGTGTTCAATTCTACTCGATGAGATGCTTGAAACAATGATTCGAATCATGCAGAATCTTCAAGTAAATGAAAATCAGATCAGAAAAAATCTACACATTACTAAAGGACAAATTTTTGCAGAGTTTGTTTTAGAAGCATTAATCAAAAAAGGAATCCCTAGATTTTCTGCATATAAAGATATTCAAAGAATTGCTTTTGCTGCAAAAAATAAAGAAATTGAATTTATTGATGCAATAAGAAAAGATAAGAAAATTTCTTCAAAGTTTACCGAAAAAGAAATCAAATCAATCTTTTCCCCAGAAAATCGTCTTGGTGCGTCACTTTCAATTATTAAAAATGTGAATAAAGCAGTTCACAAATCTGCCAAAAAATTCATTTAGATTTTAACAAAGCTTTGTGAATCATCGAACCATATTGTAAAGCCTTTTTTCTTTTTTTAACCGAAATATCTGGTACGCCAATTTCGGAAGCAAGTTTACGAATAATGTGTTTTCTTATCAAATCATATTTTCCAGAAATTTTTTCAGAGATGGGGATGGTCTTTGCAACTTTGATGAATTGCTCATCTAGTAATGGTTGAATAATTTTTACTGATAATTCTGATGTTACTTCATTTACTGCTTTCATCATTTTAAGCTCATTTTCAAGCTTTGTGTCCATTAGTTGTAACACACTTTCCTCCCCAACCTCAATTGCCTCTCTATATGCATTATAACCACAAAATAATTCATCAATTCCATTTGCAGTGACGACTGTAGTAATCCCAAGACTTTGAGCTAATTTT
>JAEHKQ010000289.1 GCA_016838795.1 Nitrosopumilales archaeon | reverse complement strand
TTGGCGTGCAAACCAATTGTACATTTTTGATTCTTCTTACAAAAAAAGGTTATGTAATCACAACTATTCAAGATAGAAATTAAGAATTTTCATGATTAACCAAGTAAATGACAAACAAATTCCCAATTATAACGTAAATTAGTACGGATTTTTTACGCACAAAAGGGAGTGTTGCCTTTTTATTGATAGTAAAAGGCAAAACACTAGGAATAAGATATGAAGTACTTGTGTAGAACCTGTAAAAGAAAATGTGATGATATTCCAAAACATTTGATGACAGTACACAATTTTTCAAAAACAATTGTGGAATCCCACCTCAAAGTCAACCCAAATAGTTTTAACAATTCCTTTGAAAAATTAGAATAATCAAATCTAAGAATTTTCAGAATTTAATAAATGTCAATAATGATAATCTTAAATCTAAGTAAATGCCTAATTACGACATTTATTTTTCAGGATCATCAAACATTTGTGGGTATTCCATGCCTTTTTTACCACACCTTTTACACTCTTTCTCATCACAATCCTTAGTTACCACAGTCCTATCAAGAGTAATGATATTTACTGTACCACATGACTTGCATTTGACTGGATAATTACCCATACAAGCAATTCACTGGCTGGGTAATTAAGAATTTTCAGACTGTGGTTACAAATCATGGTGTCACTAGAGAATTAATTTCAGACGCAAATAAGAATCCAAGCATAACAAGTGCTACGATTGCCACAACTACAAGACCTGCGACTAATAGTAACATGCTCATTGTTTCAGCTGTGTATTCAAATTATAAGATGTTTGCTTGTAGGATAACAAGTGGAGCTAAATATTGGTCAATATCTTGTCCCAATATTGATAATTAGTGCAGTTGGAATTTTGGTGGGCACAAGGATATGGATCCTATTTAAAAAATAAGAATTAAGAATTTTCAAGATTAAGATTGAAAAAATCCCGCTTGTAATACTATTCCAATAATTACTAACATAAGACCTAAAAACTGTCGAATTATTTTTTTTCTTTCATTATACATAAAGCTTGAATCTGAAATATACTTGGCAAATTTAGTTTTTGATAATGACCAAAGGTAAGCTTTCATAACGTATTCCCAGCTTATCAGGATTACACCAAAAACTGAAATAATAAAATAATATTCCATTAACTAAGTCTATACACTTTCGCAATATTAGGAATGTGAAGAAAAAAAATAGGCACGAAAATTACTATAACCACTAAATTATAAGCAAGCATCAAATCAAAAATTAAGAATTTTCAGGATTATCTTAATTCACTTTTTGTCTTATCTCGTTCTTCAATAACATTATGATGGTCATCACAGTAGATTGCAATGTTTTTGTAACTGTTATTATCAGATCTTCCGTCTCTATGATGTAAGTTTAATTTTTTATCAAGTGCAGTTATTCCACATTTTTCACATCTAGCCCTATTAA
>JAEHKQ010000288.1 GCA_016838795.1 Nitrosopumilales archaeon | reverse complement strand
GGTATTATGGACTTGATTAAATCTAGATTATTAAAAACAAAACATAGGCTTGTTTGTGCTAGATGTGGAATGTGGGTTAGAGTTATAGAAACAAACGAAGTAAAAAATTCTCTTTCTTGTCCATACTGCAAAGGACGACAAATTACTGCAACATTTTATTCTGATTATGACTTACAAAAAATTATTCAGAAAAAACATAGTGGACAAAAAATATCTATTGATGAAAAGCATAAGTTTGAAAGAGCATGGAAAGTGTCTTCATTAATAGAAAATTTTGGTAGAACAGCTTTAATTGTATTGTCTGGATATGGTGTTGGTGCTGATACTGCAGCTAGAATCCTTCGTAATATGGTTGGTGAGGATAATCTCTACAAACAAATCTATGAAGCCGAAAGGCAATATATAATGACTAGAGGTTTCTGGGATACTTAATTTTTCTTGGTTATTGAAGAAAATGGTGTTAAGAATAATTCTGTTCTCGCCTCTAGTCCAGATCTTGCATTTACGGCTATAACTGAAATAATTTCTCCTATGGAACATTTGTCAATAAGTCGTGCTTGATTTCTCCAACCCTTGATCCAAATCTGTCCACTATCATCCTCAACAAACATCTCTGACAATGAAACAGATTCACCATTTTTTGTTTGGACCTGTCTTCTTTCTGGAATTTTTAAAATAATTGCTTCGATACAATAATCTTCACCAATTTTTACATCAGTAATCTTTGTTCTTAGATCAGTTTTGGATGGTAGTTTAGAATCATCATCTATCTTTCTCACAAATGAATTTTCATCTAAGGTTATAGAATTTCCAAAAACTTTAGAAGGCATACATTCAATCACATCTTTTTCAACAAATGGCAGTGTTTTTTCCGACGAATCGGATATTTTGAACATTTGTTTCTTTTCATCAACGCCAATAATCATAGTTTTTCCAGAATCACTTTTTGAAATTGAGATTATCCTAAAAATAATAGGCTCAGCTTCTTGCTTTCCTTCAACCTGAATGATAGTTGCTTCATTTCCATGGATCTCAAGACCTTGGTTTCTAGCCTTTGTTCTAACACCAAAAAGCAGAACTTTTGCATTTGGTGAAATTATTTTTGGAACATTAGATT
>JAEHKQ010000287.1 GCA_016838795.1 Nitrosopumilales archaeon | reverse complement strand
TTAGATAAATCGGATCCTCGAAATTCTATTTATTGGGCAATTCTAGACAAATATACTTCAATTCTGCGAAGCTTTTGCTTTGTGTACATAGCTTTACGATTTCTGAGAAAAAAGCTGGAATGATTAGTAAAAAAATAAATTAGTTAAACGCATAAAAATAGAATAGAATGCCTGTAAAAAAGAGTCAGCTTAAATCTTGCAATAAATGTGGAGTAGTTTGGAACCCAATGTTTCATCGAAGTTGTCCAAATGGCCATCGTGGACTACCAATAGATGTTGATTGGGATAATTAAAACTACAAATAAAGAACAATTTAGTGCATTTCAGAATTGAAATAGTGTATTTATTAGGTCAAAATCGAGTTTAGCTCAAGTTGAAAATAGCTATTTGTGGAGTGGGTGTTGCTGGCGGATACTTATTATCCAGACTAAAGGACGGGCACGAGGTCATCGGTTTCGAACGAATGACCGAAGAAAAGCATGACTCTATCTGCGCGTGGGGTGCCTCTAAAAACACAATGTCCGAGCTTTGTGATAAGGCAAACATCAATTTCCAAGATTTTATAATCCATGACGGAAAAAACCTCCGCATCGACATGAGCGGCAGGGAGCAGTTCGACATCAAGCTAAAGGGATTATGCACATATGACAAGATTGGACTGATTCATGAAATGTCCAAAGGCTGCAAGGTGCACTATGGAGTAGCACCAAAGCTGGAAGAGCTGGAAGCAGATTTTGACATGATTATAGATGCAACAGGATTCTACAGAACATATCTACCAAGACCTGAAAGGGATTTCTACTTACCAACATACCAATACAAAATAGAATACGAAGACAAGGTTCCCTTTGATGACTTTTACGTAAGGCCATTCCCTGGAATGACTGGATATCTCTGGTATTTTCCACTAGGTGAAAAAACCGCCCACATTGGTGCTGGAGATTATCACAAGCAACACGTTGTAGAGACCGACAAGTTTTTCAAAAAATATGGAGGCAAAGTTACAAAAACGGTAGGAAGACCTCTCAGATTGGCTACGCCAGACAGATGTGACCCGTTCTATCATGGAAAGGTGATTGGCGTAGGTGAATCAATAGGAACAGTGTTTCCGCTTTTGGGAGAAGGGATCATTCCCAGTATGGTATGTGCAGATATTTTTGTAAAAAACATCAACGACAAGGAAAGATATCGAAAGGAGGTTTTGAAATATTTTGAAGTCTACCAAAAGGTGTTCAATTTTATTCGAAGTAAGATGAAGGGTGAATTCAGTGTAATGAAACAGTTCCCAGCTCTTTTCTCAATTTTTAGATACATGAAAAGGAATGAGGATCGTTTCGGAATGGAAGTTCACATGAGAGACTTGATGAAGGTCGCCAAAGCTTAGCTAAAAAGGAACTATCACCATAGGTTTTGTATCTAGATTATTCATTAACAGTTCGTATCAAATGTTAATCAAACTCGAATTATGACTTTCTTGTTACAAAAGTAATTCAAATGACCAATTTGGAACTTAAATTGACTTAAAATTTCCATTTTTCTAATATAATTCAATATACACTAAGTAAAATTGGGGCAAATAATGAACCAAGTTTCAGTAAATAAAATTTTGGACAGGATTTCTGAATGCGGAGCTGATCCACAAATAATTCTAGATATGAATCTTGATTATGAAGTTCTTTTTTATGTTTATTCAAGAATTGAAGAAGCTCGTTTAAAGGGATCATCTCCTAGCGTATCCGAAATTTTCAAGATGATATACTTTAGAACTTTCAAAAAGTGATGGTGTTCTTGGAGATGTTCTTTTGATAACCACATGTGCTGCTCTTGCCGAATGTATACAAATACTTAAAAACCGTTCCCAAATATGGAATTTACTATGACAGAAAATTTTGATGAAGAGGGTCTACTCAAAGTTATAAAAGCCTCTGAATTATCTGGAGAAATTGCAACACTTACTTGGAATTGGAACAATTATTCAGATCCTGCTAAAGAAGCATACGAACTGATGGATAAGGTTAACAAACTTTTTCTAGAAATTCCTGAGTATGAGCAAAGAATAGGCTCTAAACTTAATGAATACTATAGAAATAAAATTAATAATGCTATAGTAGATTTAAGAAAACTACTTCCTTATATGAAAAACAAAATCAAACCTTATCAAAGTTTAGAAAATAAAGTCGATTAAATAAATCTCATTAACATTTCACTACAATTGTCATTCACAGTTCGTATCAAATGTTAATTAAGGATTAATCTGGTTGCTGATCAACTTTTATCCCAAAACCACATTGACGACAGTTAAAAAACCAATTATCACCCACAGGCTCTGCTACACGTCCTGTTGCTGGTTCAGCATCACATTCAGGATTAGGACATTTTTTTGCTTGAGCCATATCCCCTACTTTGTAACGCATATACAAACTATACAAAACTAAGAATTAAGAATTTTCAGGATTAAACAAACTTTCTAACTTTATGAATTACAATGGCTGGAAGTACAAAATACATTCCAACATTCAACAGAATCAGACTAATTCCATAACGAAGAACTTCAGATTCTGAGTTCATATCTACATAGTTTAGGAGAGATAATGAAGATAACATAGGTGTGATAGTTAATTTCACAGCCTCTCTAAATAAAGGATTTTCACGTTCTAAATCTGCAATAGTAGGGCTAAATAAGTAATAGAATTTGTTGAATGATTTCATAAATGCAGATCCTGATTCAGTTTGTAAGAGGGAATTATCTCTAATTTCCCTAAGTTGTTGGACTTGAGGAGCTAATTCGGAACCATATGTTGCTGTAGCAATAAGACAACCACCACCATTACCACTGTCTTGAACACATAAACCATCTTTGAGTGAAAAGCCATCAGGACATGTTATTGGTACACATACTCCATCAACAGGTTCAGTTCCACGACCACATTTTAGTTGCTCCATAACTAGTTCTGGCTCAGGTTCTGGAGTAGGTTCTGGAATAGGTTCTGGAGTAGGTTCTGGCTCAGGTTCTGGAGTAGGTTCTGGAATAGGTTCTGGAATAGGTTCTGGAATAGGTTCTGGAATTAATTCTGGCTCAGGTTCTGGAGTGGGTTCTGGAATTAATTCTGGCTCAGGTTCTGGAGTGGGTTCTGGAGCAGGTTCTGGAATTAGTTCTAGAGTTTGTTCTAGAATTAGTTCTGGGGTTGCTTCAATACCTTTTTGCCATCCATCTCTTTCTAATTGTGCAAAAACCAGTTCAGTATTTACTAATAGTAAAAGCAAAATCATCAGAATTGTAAGAAGGTAAATCTTCATCACTTAGTTCAGAGCAAACTTATGCTTTAGGTTTTTTAACCAAACTAAGAATTAAGAATTTTCAGGATTAAGATCTAATTTAACTAAAAGTTTACAGAACCAAAACCTTCTCGTAGAGTTCGATTTGATTTCATGTTGTAATCATATACTATATCAGAATACTCATCCAGAACCTCTTTCATTGGATCAATGGTATCTTCCAAATAAAATCCTGGACAGTCTCCAGTGAATTGGAATGAAGCATGAACACGGGCATTTCCTTTCTCATTTTCAAGCCAAGTGGAAAAGGGATAGAGGTAACAAACTCCTGGTCTGCTAGGATGAATTGAACAGTCACCTTTCTCATCAAGAAATCTACAGGATATGTGAGTTCCATCGTCCTCTGGGGTCTCGTCTTTTTTTCTCTTCAGATTAATTGTAGTCATTGTTGTTGATTGACCGGTTGGTCCAGCTTCACTCCATGTAATAGTCAACGTTTCATTTTTGATAAAATCAGAGGTCTTTTGGTATTTCATTCCTTCACCAATTGTAATCAAATCATCAGATGTCAGTGGAAGTCGTCCTTGCCTGTCACAACAGTTGTGGCAATCAGGCCAGTAACACTTCCAAAGGATATATTTTTTCTCTTTTAGTAAAAATGGAATGTGAAACAACACATTCTTTACCTTAATTGGATAGTCAGCAACGTCAGAGATTTTCCCGAGTTCAAAGTCTTTCAGAACAGGATCAATATCCCAGTTTTTTTCTAATAGAGTAAGAGATTCAGCAATTTCTTTTTGAGACAACTATTAAGTTATAACTACTTTTTTGATTGTTATTAATGTTGGGCGAAAAAGGAAAATACGCATCAGCTACTGAAATCCGTAGATTTGTTTGGGCTGAGATAGTGTGGCCTCTAATTCTTGAAATCAATGATATTGCTTTTACGCTAAAACAATATCAAAAGAAACGGGACGAGGTTTGCAAAAAAAAGAATGCGTCTAAAGCTGCAACATCGAGAGGCTTGGCGTCACTTTTACAAAAAGGTTTCCTTTACAAAGAGAATGATCTTTATTCCATACACTACAGACTCATTGCGTATATGAGATTAAAAGCCGATTGTGATTATGCCACTGCAATTCATGAAATACAGATGAAATGATTATATTCTAAAATTGTAAAACTTGATCCAGTAGCCCGATAGTCTAGCGGCCAAATAATTTCTAGGTTAAGGATTCCGCGCTCTGGATCTAACGAGAGGATACGCGGGGACGGCAGTTCGAATCTGCCTCGGGCTACTATATTTTATCGAGATGCTTGAGCTATTCTTTCTAGTTCGTGTTTCTTTTTTATAGATGGAGCATCTTGGTTATTTTCAGCTGCCATGATTAGTTGTTCCGCGAGATGCTCTTCAATGGCTTTAGGATTTGAAAAGGTTGCTTCCTTGACACAATCTGTAATAAAGCGCAAAGCTAAATCAACACGACGTAGAGGAGATACGTCAACTGAAACATGATAAACGGTACCGCCATAAACTATTCTTGTAGTATCTTCATTTGGTGCAGAGTTTTCAACCGCTCTAACTAAGATTTCAACTGGGTTTTTTTCGGTTTTTAGATGAATTATTTCAAAAGCAGCTTTAATTATATTTAAAACACGGATTTTTTTCCCACCCATTCTACCAGTATTTTTTGCATATTTTTTTCCAAAGTGCATAAGTTTGTTCGAAAGGCGTTCTACGATATTTGCTTCTGCTTTGTTAAAACGCTTGAGGGCAGACCTGCCATATGTTAAAGGGAGAATCATTTTTCTGAGTGAGATGGCAGTCTTCAGCCCAGGGTCTTGAATCTCAATATTTGATAAATCCCATTTTCTAAATAACAAAAGATTTTGAGTTTGAGCCATCGAGTTATCTCCTTGGCTTTTCCTTTTTTCCTATGACTAGTTCGTGAAGAGAGGTATCATTAACCTTGAACACTTTGAATCTAACACCGGGGATATCTCCCATAGCTCCACCTTGAGTAGCGCCCATTCCTTCGATATGTACTTCGTCATGTTCATCAATGAAATTCATCGCACCGTCTCTTGGTAAGAACGCTGTTACTGTTTTTCCATTTTTAATTAATTGAACTCTGACACATTTTCTTACCGCAGAGTTTGGCTGCTTTGCCTCAATTCCAACTTTCTCTAAAACAATTCCCCTTGCTTGAGGAGCCCCTGCAAATGGATTTGATTTTCTATCTAATCTCAAGGTTCTCCTCTTGTAGGTTGAGATGGACCAACGTAAGCGTTTTCTTTTTGCTTTTAAAACTCGTCCTGCGAATAAACCAAGAGGGGATTTTGCCATGATGTTACAATTCAAATGTAGTTCTTTCAGGACTATTGATTAAAACGCGTGAAATGTTAAAATACCTTTTTGCGAGGAGTCTTGCTTTTTCTGCGTTACGGCCTTCTCTGCCAACTACAATCCCTTTCTTTTCTGGATCAACAATAACTATAGCTTGTAATGAACCATCGTCTCTTTTATTTAATTTAACTTCAGAAACAAGTTTTGAATTTAACATATTTTTCAAAAAAGTTGCTGGATCTTCATGAAATTCAACAAGTTCAACATTTTTCTTGATAATGTTTTGGAGAGATTTAATATGTGAGCCGCCTTTACCTATTGCTAAACCCATTTTTCCAGAATTTACCACAAAAATAATTCTATTTTGTTTTTCGTCTTCTACACAATCACGTGCTGTTGCGCCTGTGACATTTTGAAATAATGACAACAATCGCATTTGATCAGTTGTTAGTTTAATTTCTTGTGTCATGTTTATCCTTTTTAACTCGAAGATCTGACAGTCTCATTTAAACTTTCATTATAGTGTTTAATCGGTAAAGTTTTTAACATCATTATTTCTTTTCTGCTTCATTCATAATAGATTTGATGTTTGAATCATTGAGTGAATTGAATGAAATTGTAGATACTCTAAATTGCAAACCACAAAGTTTTCCTAAAGACATTGAAGTATCACTGAACTGTATGATAGGAATTTTTGCTTTTTTTGCATCTGACTGAATTTTTTCAGAAATGTTTTGTCGAACTGACTTTGAAAGAACAACTAATTTTGAATTTTTTAGTGAAGTTAAAACTTGCCTAGAGCCTACAGTACATTTGTTTCCCTTAATTGCGTCTTTTAGTGCTTTTTCAAGTAATTTACTCATTATTCACCGTATAGTCGTTCGTAATTGAGGCCCTTATTAGCTTTATTGATGTGTAAATTCTTGTGTATAAATTTCCCCGACAATCAAAATTTGACTTGCAAAATCTACTAATTAAAGCCAAAAATACTTCCAATTGAAGAAAAAATACTTCCTATTTTTTCAAAAAGATTTGGAATTGAATTGTTATTTTTAATTTTAAAGTTATCATTATTGTTTTTATCAATTTGGTGATTTGTGTTTTCAGATGTTTCTTCATGATATTGTTGTAAAGGAATTTTTATCATTGATTTTTCAAAATTTTCTTTTAGTATTTTATTCTCTGAATTCAACTTCATGCCCAAGTTGTAAACATCAATAGCCTCTTCAAATTTACCTAATTGTGATAATGCATTACCTTTATTGTTAAGAGCTGGAACATATGATGAATCAATCCCTAATGCAGAATCATAATATAGAATTGCTTCTTCAAAATGTCCAAGTTTTGATAAGGCAGTTCCTTTATTTGTTAGAATTTCAACATCATTTGGAGTATTTTTAATATCTTCATCAAAATAAAATATAGCTTCTGAATATTTGCAAAGTCGGATTAGAGCAGGGCCCATCCCATCATAGTAAGAGATTGTGTCCGTGTATTCGTTTTGATCACAGTTTAAAGCAATCTGATTTAGTAATTTTCCAAGCTTGATATCTTCAACTGATAAATTGTTTGTGGAAACTCGTACCACGACATTATTTTTTTTATCATTGATATCGTTCTTGATTTTAGTTTCTTGTAACACATCATCTTGGATATCGGCTTTAATTTGTGATTCTTTAATGATAATTAGATTATCTTCAATTGTTTCAGTTGGAATGGGTTCTTCAATTGTTTCAGTTTCAAATATTTCATTATCTAGAGATTCAACGAAATCAAAATAGACTATTTTTTTTGAATCACTGTAATATGCAGTAGCATCATATTTGCCTTCAATTTTGAAATTAATTCCAGCTTTTGCCAAAAAACTTATCGAAAATTCATTATTAGAATCGATGTTTCCGAAATAGAATCCAGTTGGCATTCCAAATGGATCATGAATTCCTATTAGAACGGAAGGGGTATCTACTGAAGAAACTAAACCAGAAATGTAAATTACATCATTATCCGTATAAACCGATTTCGCCGACTCTAAAGTAATTACCTCAGAATTAAGTTCGCCAACAAAATTCTCACCAAATACCAAAGGAATTGAAATACCGAGTAACACAATTGGTAGAACTAAGACGATCTTTGTGCCCATTAAACGATTGATTTTGCATTTTGTATTTAATAATCACGTAGAAATGATACTTTTGAAAAAGGAGGACGGTGAAAATTATTTCTTTTTGGAGACCTGCATGTAAAGATCAACAGTTCCACTTCCAATTGGAATTTGACTCCCAACAATAACATTTTCGGTTACTCCCCTAAGCTGTTCTACTTCCCCGCTTACAGCAGCTTTAGCAATCGTCGGAACTGTTATTTCAAAGGCAGCTCTTGACAATATGCTGTCTTTTGATCCTGCAATACCATGTCGTCCAATTTGTTGCATATAGCCTTTAGAACACATCAAATCTGAAACCAACATTATGTATCTTATATCAACTTCAAGGCCTTGGTCTTCTAGTGTACTGTTTAATTC
>JAEHKQ010000286.1 GCA_016838795.1 Nitrosopumilales archaeon | reverse complement strand
ATGGGGAGATTAATCCAAGTCAAGAAAAAAACAAAGAGTGTAAAGGATTACAGTAAATCCAAAAACAAGGCTTCTGGTTTAGAAATTATACAAAATGTAGATGCAGATGTTCTAATTGAAATGACTGCTAGCAATTACAAAGATGCCGAACCTGGTATGTCTCACATAATAAACGCAATGAAAAAAGGCATGCATGTTATTTCAGTAAATAAAGGTCCATTGGCACTTGCATTTCCTTCGCTCATGGAATTGGCAACATACAATCATGTTTTGTTGAGATTTAGTGGAACGGTTGGAGGGGGAACGCCAATTTTGAATTATGCCAAAAACAGCTTACAAGGAGAAAGGATTATTTCATTTGCTGGCATTCTAAACGGTACAACCAACTACATCCTAACAAATATGGCAAATGGAATGTCCTTTGATGTTGCACTAAAAGATGCCAAATCCAAGGGATATGTTGAGGCAGATGAATCATTAGATCTGGATGGATTAGATGCTGCTGCAAAACTCGTAATCCTTGCAAACTGGGTTATGGACATGAAGGTCACGTTACCAGATATCCAATGTACTGGAATAAGAAAGGTGGGTCTGGGAGATATCAAAAAGGCTGCCAAAAAAAATTGTGCCGTAAAACTAGTTGCTTCCTGTAATAAGGACTTGATTGTGAGTCCTAGAGAGATATCATTAGATGATCCATTGTGCGTAAATGGAACCCTGAATGCAATAGCCTTCACCTCTGAACACTCCGGCACTCAAACAATAATTGGTAGGGGTGCTGGAGGAATGGAAACTGCAAGCTCGATTTTAAGAGATTTGCTAGACATTAGAAAAGAGATTTCTCGATCTTGAAATCAAATCTAATTTCAAAAAGTGAAACAGAAGATCTTTTGAAACAGGTTTCTGCTCAATGGAAAATCGAAATTCCAAAGGCAAAAAATTTGAAGATGCACCGCATCATGGATAATGTACAAATTTTTACCGCAAATGATATTATGATTTTAAAAATTGAGGAAACTTATTTTCCTTTTCTGTCACAAACCTCACTTCTTGAGAAATTTCCTCATGTGTTGGTAGATATGGGTGCAGTCAAATTCATGTGCAATGGTGCAAATGTAATGCGTCCCGGAATTAGAAGTCATTCTGAATTTGACAGGGAGCAAGTTGTTTGTGTTATTGAAGAATCACAGCACAAGTTTCTTGCTGTAGGAAAATCTCTAGTACCAAGTTCAGAATTGGAAACAATGGAAAAGGGTGAAGTTATAAAAAACATGCATTACATTTCTGACAAGTATTGGGAGATTGGAAAAACTATTACAAACTAGTTTAATTTTTCTGAAAACTCTTTACATCCTTCCTTGTTTATCACAAGAAAGTCAATACCATCTCCGCTAAAAGAGTCTCTCAGAATTGCAGATTTTACTGCCTTTTTTGCAAGTTCAACAGCTTCTTTTTCTGTCATTTTTTCTTTGAATTGAGGATCAAGAACTCCTAATGCTGATTCAGCTCCAGTTCCAACTGCTGCATATTCATCGGGGAGAACAGAACCTAATGGATCCAATGTGTAAATAGACGGTTTGTCTATAATACCACCTATAATTATCTGAGTTAGGAATGGGAAAAATCTTCTTTCATACATCATGTTTGATATCATCTTAGCTATAGAGTTTGGTGGAATCTCACGTTTTATTTCCATTTTTCTAATTTTTGCTAGGGCAGAAATTTGCAGTGCTAGAATCTGCATGTCTGCTACCAAACCAGCACACGCTGCACCAACATTAGGGGTTAGTTGAAAGGTCTTTTTTGTGGTTTTACTCACAAGAAAGTTTCCATATGCAATCCTTTTTTCGCTTGCAATAACTACGCCATTATCAAATGTTATGCCTACAGCGGTTGCCCCTGGCATGTACATGTATGACATGATTCAAATGATTTCAGAGCACAATAAAGGCCTTTCTCCAAAAAGAAAGGCTAGGTTTTACCAAATTTATCTAGAATCAGACAAATACATTTTGTAGTTTTTTTGAGAAGATCGATCCTAGCAAATTCGTTTGGAGAATGAATTCTTGAAAACATGTACGTGCTCCCTATAGAGATGCAAGGAGCCTTTAGAATCTGAACAAATGAGTGCATTGGGCCAGTTCCAGCATTCGAGACATTAAGAATAGATTTGCCATAGGATTCATTTGCTGCTTGTCTTACTTGAGAAACAAATGGTTCGGAAGGATCAGTTCTTGCGGCAGCTTCTCCGTGATATACCTTAATCTGCAGATCACCAAAACCGTTAACCTTCAAATGTTTTTTCAGTCTCTGTACCTGTTTCTTAGGATCCATTTCTGGAACAAGTCTAAAATCAATTTTAACTAAAGCTTTTCCTGGCAAAACAGTCTTTGCTCCTTCACCAGTATAACCAGAAACAAAACCTGCGATATTACATGTAGCGCCAGCAACTAGTGCTTTTTTTGCTTCGAGTCCTTTTTTGTTTCCAACAAAATTTTTTATCTTAAATTCTTTTTTGAATACCGATTCGTCAAACGGTTCTTGTTTAATTATTTTCAAATCAGTTTTTGTTAGTGGTGTTACCTCTTTGTACCAATCTTTAATCAAAATTCTACCTTCCGAGTTTCGAAGTGTTTTTACCACTTCCACCAACCTCCATGCGGGATTTTTTATTAATACTGCAAGACTTGAATGTACATCAATTTTGGATTCCTTGGCAATTAGTTCCACAAACAACAAACCCTTCATTCCAAGTCCTACAATTGGTCGATTTTTAGAATCAACATATCCAAATTCCCAAATCACGCCATCACAAGAGAACTTTTTCTTGTATCTTCTTAGATATTTGCCAATGTTGGGGCTTCCAACTTCTTCCTCACCCTCAATTACAAATTTGATGTTACATGGAATATCTCCATTTACTTTGAGATGTGCTTGAACGGCCTTAATTCTTGTAATTAGTTCTCCTTTATCATCAGCAGAACCCCTTCCGAAAACCTTCTTTCCCTTCACTTTAGCACTGAAAGGTGGATAATCCCACAAATTGAATGGTTCAGCAGGCTGTACATCATAATGATTGTAAAACAATAGTGTTTTTTTGGGATTCTTTTTGGAGTGTAATTCACCATAGACGAGTGGGGGTATGTTTTTCCCTAAACGAAGGATTTGAGATTTTATGCCAGACTTTTCAAGAGTTTTCTTTACCAATTTAGCACACTCCTCAATGCCTTCATTTTTTGCAGAAACGCTAGGTTGTCGAATTAGTGTCTGAAGTTCAGACACTAGACTGTTCATGTTAGAATCTGCATATTTCAGAATCTTTTTCATTTTCACTTGATTTTATCAAACGGTTTCATCACTTGAGGAATGACATCAATTAGATCCATGGCTGTAATGTGTAAACCTAATTTTTTCTGAACTAATTTTCCTGCCATTCCATTAATGAATGTGGCAGCAGCTGCAGCTTCCAATGCATTACGGTTTTTTGCGAGGATCCCAGCAACTAATCCAGAAAGTACATCTCCTGTTCCCCCCACAGTCATTGCAGGAGTTTTTTTTGGATTAAGAAAAGTTGTTTTACCGTCAGATACAACATCAGTCTGCCCTTTTAGTAAAATGGTTATGCCATTTTCTTTGGCAAATTTTTCAACTAATGAAATTCTTTGTTTTTGGTTCTCAGGAGGAATTTGACCAAATAATCTTTTGAATTCTCCAGAATGCGGAGTCACTACTACATTTTTGTTTGCTAAAAGAGGCAAAATATCAGATACTAAGGCACTAGCATCTAATGATAGTCTAACATCTCTGTTCAGTAATTCTTGAATTAGAATGTTTAATGAAGATTTTTCAGCGATTGCTAATCCCATTCCAATTGTTGCCGAGTCCAAGTTTCTTGGAATAACTCCAAGTAATTTTTTAACGGCACCACGAGTTAGTTTTTGATCTACTAGCGGAATAACAATAAGATTAGGTGAAATGGCTCTTGTTGATTGAGTGTTGATTTTTGGAACCGATGTATACACCAAATCAACTCCAGACTTTAAAGCAGCTATTGAAGAAAGAATTGGCGCTCCATGATAGATGTAACTGCCTCCCACCACCAAAACAGTACCGTTATCTCCCTTTCGAGAGTTTGCTTTCCTGGCAGGAATGAATTTTCGTACAATTGGTGCCTGAAGGGTTTTCGTTGCCACAAATTATGCTCCAAACATGGCTGAATAAATCTTGTTTTACTATTCGCGTCTTTAGGTTTTTGATTTCTTTCTCTTTCCAGATTTTTTACCAAAGTAAGCTTTTCTTGCAAAGCATAGGTAAGTGGTATGACCAATTCCTTGGAAGGAATGTCTAGTTTTTCCTTCTCGTGCATCAATTGTTCTCAAAATATTTTCTGCACATTCAATGTCTGTAAACTCGTTTTGTACCAGAGTAGAAACAAGTTTTTCCAATTGATTCATCGTTGGACAGATTGATACAATACCACCACTTCCCTTGAGCATTTTTCTGGCTTGGGGTACAACGGTCCACGGATCACCAAGATCAATAATTACAATATCTACATCCTTTACTGGAACTTTTTTTGCAGTTTTTAGATCTTGCTTCTTCATAGTGATGTATTTTTCCATTCCAATTTTCTTGATGTTTTTTTCAGCAATCTTCATAAATTTCGAATCAACGTCAAAGGTATACACATGGCCACGAGGTTTTACAATACTTGCAACAAATGTGGTTAGTGAGGCACTTCCAGTTCCAATTTCAACAATCTTTTGCCCACTTTGAATTCCAGCTCTAGCTACAATGTAACCCAAGTCCTTTGGATAAACAATTTGTGTTCCATGTTGAATTTTTGAAATGAAGTCAAATGTTGTTGGTTCTAGCAGATATACGTACTTGTCTTTATTTGTAATGATTCTAGAACCATATTCTTTTCCTATGGCATCAGAATGATGTAGAACGCCAATATGTGTATGAAGTGTTTCATTTTTTGAAATTTTTTGAAGCCATTTTTTTGTATGATTATAGAAGAATAGAACATAGCAATTTTGCTTTATTTTTCTCACGGATGATGCATGAATTATTTTAGATAAAAGTCTACTTTATGAAATTACATTCGTTCGGGGGATGGGATTCCAAGTAAATTCAATGCTTTTTCAAGAGTAGATTTGAATGAAGATACTAAACACAATCTAGCATTAACTAGAGAATCTTCACCAGAATATAATACCTGGACATGCTCGTAAAACGCGTTAAATGATACAGCTAAATTGTAGCAATATTTAGCAATCACCTTTGGGGACAGGTTTTTTGCCGCGTCCCGAACCTGAATTTCAAATAATCCTATAGTTTTGATTAATGAGATTTCATGATCATTTTTCAATAAATCAAATGAAGCGTCAAAGTTTGGTGGGGTTCCAGCTTTCTCAAGTATTCTAGCTGCACGTGCAAATGAATACTGAATGTATGGTGCAGTGTTACCTACAAGACTTAATGATTTTGTAAGATCAAAAGTAATTATTTTATCTAAATCCTGCTTTATCATTTCATATCGTATAGTACCTACTGAAATATCATTTGCAGTTTTAGAAAGTTTGTCTGAATCAAAGTCAGGATTTCTCTTCTTTGTTTCTTCCATAGTCTTTTTCATTAACAAGTCTAACACCGAATCCGCATTTACATACAATCCTTTTCTGCCAGACATTTGTGCTTGTTTTCCACCTGTATCAATTCCAAGCTGCTTGGCAGTTTCGGAGCTAAGTGTGACCGACTCATAAGCTAAATGTACATAGGAATCAGGGTTTGAGGTAAATTTTGACATTAATTCTGTAACAATTTTTTGTAATCTTGATTGTCTGGAATCGATTACAGTGATTACTCTATCAGCAGTAAAATTTTGTTTTGGTTCAGAACTTTGTTCTAAGGTTGTTTGCCACAAGGTTCTGTTGGGCTGGTTTTGTTTGTATTTTTTATAGTTGAAAGGATCATCAAGTACACCTAACTTCCAAGCTGCATATGGAATGTCTTTGGCAATGTATGTCGCAGTACCATTGCTTCTAACTAAGATCTTGTCATCATCTTTTCCTTTTCCTCGAATAACCCAACAATCAATGTTTTTTCCTTCTTTTTCCAGTTCAATGATTTTCATTTCTTTAAGTTTTTCAAAGATCTGTTGCCATAACCCAGAATTAACAATTTCAGATTCAAAGTTTAGACAGTCATAAAAAACATCTAGATTCCAACAGGTTTCAAGTTGGCAGGCAAGAACTTTTTTCGTAATTAAATTTGCAAATTTAGAAACTTCTGATTTCGGATCTTCAATATCTTCAAGAATTTTCTTTCTGGGGGCCTGTAGATTAGGCTCATTTTCATATTTTTCAGATGTTTTGACATATACCACATCACCACAATAATGATCAAATTTCTGACCAGATGGAGGAGTTTCTGAAAAGTTCAGATGTTTGAAACCAACAATAATATCAGCTACTTGAAGTCCAGAGTCATCAACATAATTTAAGACCTTGACGTCATAATTTGTTTTTTCTAGCAATCGAACAAGTGTATCACCAATTACAATATTTCTTACATGTCCAATATGCAGAGCTTTGTTTGGATTAACACTCGTATGTTCTACAACAATCTTTGTTTTATTTCCAATGTCAACAGAACCATAATCATCTTTGATGGAATTTTTTATTATAATTTCATTTAGTTTGTCCATGTTAGCAAAAAAATTAAGATAGCCAGATGGATGGGCTTCAACTTTAGCCACAAGATCACCAAGACGTTTGTTATAATTCTCGGAAATTTTTTGTGCAACCTCATTTGGTTTTTGGCTTAAATTTTTTGCAAGTAAAAAACAAACATTGCATGTGACATCGCCAAACCCTTTCTTTGCTGGTTCTACAGAGAAGGTTACAGAAGGAAAATTAAGATCATTCAGAATTTTGGTTAGGTTTGTTTTTATTTCATCTAGTAAAATTTGAATTGACATTGTTAAACCTCTGAGAATGTTGGAGCAAGTTTGTCTAATGCCTCAATAACTCCATCGCCAGACTTTGCTGAAACATTCATCGTAGCTTGTGATTTAACATCTTCTAAAGAATTACCTAAAGCTACACTGATTTGTGCGATCTTAAACAATGGAACATCTGTTTCACTATCACCAATTGCGATCACATCATTTTTTGTAATTGACAACATTTTCATAACTTCCTCAAATCCACGACCTTTGTTTATCCCGTTGGAATTAATATGAAATGCGTATTGACTGTCTGATAGACTCACGTTGAGATTATTTTCTAGTATGATTTTTTTTGCAGATTCAATATCAAATGTTCGCTGTAAAACCACTTCGGTTAGCCTTGGAAAAACGGGTTTTTCCTTAACATTATCAATTTTTGACTTTAGAAATTCAAATGCCTTGACACACTCAGCCTTGTTTCCCAATAATTTGTGGTTGTTAACACCATTAGTAATGCAACCGCCATTTTCTCCTACTGCAATGTTTGTAGTTCCACCAAAAATTGAAAGCAGATAACCTTCAACTGAGGATCTGCCAGAAACAAAAATTACGTTATGGCCAATGTTCTTCAAATGTCTAAGAGCTGATAATGCACCAAGATGAATTCTACCTCCGCCGTTTTCTGTAATAGTACCATCAATGTCAACTGCGAATGTTTTTTGTTTCATGGTTTTTCTATTAAAAATATGATAATATTTGTCAAATTAAAATTAAACGAAGATAGATTAGGACAATTAATTACAACATTTCTATGGCAAAAAAGGGAAAGATTGAAGAAATTTTCAGCAAGGCACGGTTTGCTGATGAGGCAAGTCTGTACAAGATAGTTTTTAGAGATTTTGAAACTTTGAGAGAATTAACGCTACCAGATTTTATTATTGAATCTAATAATTTTGAAACAATACCTGTTACTAGAATAGAGTTGATTAAAAAAGGCGATAATGTTTTATTTAAAAAATCAAAACCATGAGGTGAGACTAGTTGGGAATACCTGAAAAAATAAAAGCAATTCAAGATGAGATGGCGAAAACCCAAGTCAATAAAGCTACTGAACATCATTTGGGTTTACTTCGAGCAAAGATTGCAAAGCTGAAAAGAGAGCAAGAAGAAAGAAAATCAAAAAAAGGACAAAAGTCCGATGGTTTTGATGTAAAAAGAAGTGGGGATGCGACAGTTGTGTTTATTGGTCTACCAAGTGTTGGGAAATCCACTTTACTTAACAAATTAACTGGTGCAAGATCAGCTGTAGCTACTTTTCAATTTACTACACTTACTGTTGTACCAGGGATGATGGAGTACCGAGGAGCTAAAATTCAGCTTTTAGATTTACCGGGAATTATCAAAGGTGCATCAACTGGAAAAGGTTTAGGGAAAAGAGTTCTGGCAGTTGCAAGAAATGCAGATTTGGTATTGTTAATGTTAGATGTGTTTCAGCCCTACCACGAAGATGTTCTAGTGAAGGAACTCGGCAACATAGGAATCAGACTCAACCAGAAACCACCCAATATTGTGATTGAGAAAACTACTACTGGAGGTATAGCAGTTGCCCAGCAGGTAAAATTAACGAAAATGACAGAAAAGCTACTAAAAGACATTCTTCGAGTTTATGACATAAACAATGCTAGAGTAGTAATTCGGGAAGACCTGACATCAGACCAATTAATTGATTATGTATCTGGAAACAAGAGTTATGCAGATGCAATTACAATAATTAACAAAATTGATTTGGTTGACAAAAAATTCCTCTATCAATTAAAAAAGAAAATAAAATCAGAGTTTATTCAAGTTTCAGCAGATTTTGGAATTAACATTGATCCACTAAAAGACCAAATTTACAATAAGCTGAAATTCATTAGAGTTTACATGAGGCCGAAAGGAGGAGAAACTGATTTCAAAGAACCGCTTATTGCAAGAAAGGATTCAACTATTGGCAATATATGTGATCAATTACATCGCCAAATGAGAAAACAATTTCGATATGCCCTAGTTTGGGGAAAGAGTGTAAAATTTGGAGGACAAAGAGTTGGGATTAATCATGTGTTGCAAGACGAAGATGTATTAACTATAATAAAATCTCGGGGGGTTTAACAAAAAATTTTTTTGTTTGTGAACTTTTTGAAATAATATGGATCAAGATTTTGAATACAGATGGTGCAAGTATTGTTTGGCAAAAACAAAACAAAAAATTATTTTTGTACCAAAAATCCCTACTTACAAGCGTAGAAGACAGTACAAATGCACTGTTTGTGGAACTGAAACTTGGTTACTGGGTAGAAGACCATCAGCAGAAAGTGTTTATTGAAAAAAATTTCGATCAAAAAAATTTTTCAAAAAAATCGTTGAGAAATTGTTATCACTTGGGGTAATTTTGTTCAGTTTAACCATAGAAAAGCACTGAGAATGTCGATTTTTTAATGGCTGCAAAGCGAAAAGCTGCTAAACGTCGATCTGGCGGAAAAAAGCGTGGGGGAAGACGATAAATTCTTCTAAAAAATTTGCAATCGTCAAATTAGTTGGCGATTGGATTCCTTTTTGTAATTATATTACAAAAATTGTTTTTTCATTAACTGAACATTTGATCTGGAGGAGAGGATTTCTTTGGATTCAATGAATTTTTTTCGATGGAAAATT
>JAEHKQ010000285.1 GCA_016838795.1 Nitrosopumilales archaeon | reverse complement strand
TCTGAGAAAACCGAAAAAAATTGGGATGACGTTCCAGCAGACATAAAAAATACTTTTGATAAACTAGGAATTCCAGAGGCAGAAAAGAAATTCTTAGCAGGTGTTGGTGCACAATACGAATCTGAGGTTGTTTATCATCATTTGCGAGAAGACTTGCAAAAACAGGGTGTTATTTTCTTGGATACAGATACAGCATTAAAAGAACAGCCAGAACTTTTCAAGAAATATTTTGCTAAGATTATTCCTCCAGAAGACAACAAATTTTCAGCACTAAACAGTGCTGTCTGGAGTGGTGGTTCATTTATCTATATTCCGCCCGGCGTTAAAGTTGACATGCCTTTGCAAGCATACTTTAGAATCAATGCGGAAAATATTGGCCAATTTGAAAGAACTTTGATAATTGTTGATGAAGGTGCTGAAGTACACTACATTGAAGGTTGTACAGCTCCTGTTTATTCTTCCGAATCTCTTCATTGTGCTGTTGTGGAACTAGTTGCACACAAGGATGCAAAACTTAGATACACTACAATTCAAAACTGGAGTAATGACGTATACAATCTTGTAACAAAACGTGCTTATGCATATGAAGGTGCTACAGTAGAATGGATTGATGGAAATATTGGAAGTAAACTAACAATGAAATATCCGGGAATCTATCTGCTCGGAGAAAGAGCTTATGGTGAAACTCTGTCTGTTGCATTCGCAGGAAAGAATCAACACCAAGATACTGGTGCAAAAATGGTTCATTTAGCTCCAAATACAACATCTAAAGTCACATCAAAATCAGTCAGTCGTTCTAATGGAAGATCCACCTACAGAGGGTTGATCAAAGTAGCAAAAGGTGCAACAAATGTCAAAGCAACTATAAGATGTGACGCCCTATTACTAGACGATACCTCAAAAACAGACACATATCCTTACATGGAAATTGACCAAGAAGATGCTACTATTACACACGAAGCAACGGTTGGAAAAATTGGCGACGAACAAATATTCTATCTAATGTCAAGAGGATTCAATGAGGAAGAAGCACTTACTCTTATAGTAAATGGATTCATGGAACCATTTACAAAAGAACTGCCAATGGAATATGCAGTAGAATTAAACAGACTAATCAAACTAGAGATGGATGGTTCAGTCGGTTAATATCTACACACTTTCACTCATTTCGGTTAACCATGTCGCAACTCGCATTATCTACACTTAATTCTAGTCATATCGAGGAAATCTCTTCTTCAAAAAAAGAACCAGCATGGTTAAAAGAATATAGAAAAAATTCACTTTCAATTTATCAAGAGATGCCAATTGAGGTTTCTCCTCTTTACAATAAATATACCGACGCAAACAAAATGGATCCAGAACAAGTATCACTTTCTATAAGTACTGACACATCGATTCCTGAATTTCTGAAAAAAAGATTGGGTGAACTTGAAAATGAAACCTCCATAATTCAAATTGGTTCAAACATCACTCAAATTAATATTTCTGAAGAGCTAAAATCAAAAGGTCTTGTTGTTTCGTCAATTGATACTGCTCTAAACGAACACAGTGACCTTGTTAAGAAATCTCTAGAATCTTCAAACTCAAAAGAAGATAAATTCACTGCCCTAAATAATGCCGCATTCAATTCCGGAATATTTGTTTATGTACCAAGAAATCTTATTTTGAAAAATCCAATTCATCTTCTTTCTTGTTTATCTGTGGATGGTGTATCTACAATTGCTCGTAACATCATTGTAACAGATGAGAGCAGCAAGGCAACCGTCGTTCAAGAATTGTATTCCCCAAAAGCATCAAAACAACAAGCATATCTAGAATTGCTAAACATGATTGTTGGTGCAAATAGCCAACTAGACATCACTTCCTTACAAATGATGGATCAAAGCACTGTTAATTTTTCCACTCGAAGATCAGACATTGCACAAGATGCCAAAATAAACTCGTATCTTGGTTTATTTGGTGCTATGCTTTCTCGGTACAGAATTGAATACTATCTAAATGGTACAGGCGCATCGATAAACGACTCTGAAATTGTGTTCGGAAATAATGATCAATCATTTGATATTCAAACTAATGTAACCCACCAGAGTCCTTCTACCGAAGGCAGAGTCAACGAAAAATCAATTCTAAAAAACAAGTCAAAGTCATTATTCAAAGGAATGATAAGAATTAATGAAAATGCCTCCAAATCTCAATCATTCCTTTCTGGTCGTTCTATTTTGCTTGATAAAGGCACAAAATCAGATTCAATACCTGGTCTTGAGATCTTTACAAATGATGTTAAAGCTACTCACTCTGCTTCAGTGGCACAAATTGATGATGAGCAGATTTTCTATCTAAATACTAGATGCCTAAGTCGTACTGAAGCAGAGCGCGTAATTGTTGAAGGATTTTTAGAACCCCTTTCAAGAAAAATGTCTTACCAAGTACGCGCGTGGATTGCGTATCTAATAGAATCAAAATGGAGTGGCCGTGAATTAACAGTCAATACTGATGAAGAGCTCAGAAAACTTAT
>JAEHKQ010000284.1 GCA_016838795.1 Nitrosopumilales archaeon | reverse complement strand
TCTCTAGTTTTTATTGGATCATTTTCAGTTATACCGTCAGCTTTTGCATCATACCATCAGGTGCAGGCATTATTTGAAAAAGGTTTTGAAGCTTCACAAAATGGTGAATTTGCCAAAGCAATCTCCTTTTTTGATCAAGTTCTGGAGATAGATCCGAATTATGTTCCAGCATTGAACAACAAAGGTTCAGCACTCAGAATTCTCGGCATGTATGAAGAGGCCATAGTTTATTTTGATAAAGCACTGGAGATAGATCCAAACGATGTTAAAGCATTATACAACAAAGGTAACGCACTCTATGATCTTGAAAAATATGAAGAAGCCATAGTTTCTTATGATAAAGCTCTGGAGATAGAGCCAAACCATGTTAAAGCATTGAACAACAAAAACAAACTACTTGAAATCATGGGCAAACCAATTGAAATCATGGAAAAACTACAAATTCCAGACTGGATTCGAAACAACGCTAAATGGTGGTCTGAAGGACAAATAGGTGATTCAGACTTTACTAGTGGAATTCAATTCATGATTAAAGAAAACATTATGGTTATTCCTGACCTTCCAGAAGAAGTTACTCAAATGGAACTAAAGGACGAGAAACGGGCAATGGGAATGGAACGAGAACAGAATGTACCAGACTGGGTCAGAAACAACGCTGGATGGTGGGCAGACGGTTTGATATCAGATGATGACTTTGTTTCTGGAATCAAGTATCTTGTGGAGCAGGGAATAATTAGAGTCTAAATTATATTTGATATGAACTGTTAATCCTGAAAATTCTTAATTCTTAGTTTTGTATAGTTTGTATATGCGTTACAAAGTTGGGTATCTGGCTCAAGCAAAAAAATGCCCTAGATGTAATGCTGAACCAACAACAGGACTTGTAGCAGAGCCCATGTATGATAATTGGTTTTTTAATTGTAGTAAATGTGGTTTTGCGATAAAAGTTGATCAGCAACCAGATTAATCATTAATTTACATTTGATACGAACTGTTTGTTAAATTCAGGACTAGAGTATAGATTAAAACAAGAGATATGCCTATTTTTTTCGACGCCGTGCTTTTCTGTTTATAACCGTTCCACAATAGCCACAAATGGCTTCTCTAGTTTCAAAATCAGTCGTTATCTTTGCATGCAGACAATTATTTTCCTTTTTTCTATAAAAAAGACCCATAGACTAATTTAACATTCTATTGATTTAAACCGCTCTATAATCTTTCTCTTTTTTTATTTCTAGTAAATCGGATCTTAACCCTGCAAATTCTTAATTCTTAGATAATCCATTTTTTAGAAATTCTTTGACTATTGCCATAATTTGTTCCTTGTACACTGTAATCATTCTATGAATTGCAAAAGATTCATCTTCACTATACTCTCCCAAACCATATTCTTGAATGAACAACTTATGATAACTCGCTTCTAAATCGCCTATCACATACGCAAAAAGAAAAGATTCTGGGTCTGTGGGTCTATATGCAACTTCAAGATGTGGATAGTGACTCAGCAACATCGTTTCTAAGTTAGGCAAAACATCTTTTTCAATATCATCTTCAACCCTTTTTACAAATTCATCGGGAAGTTTAGCCATTTGTAGTCGATATAATACACTGAATTAAAAATAGTTTTTTAAATGATAATAATCCTGAAAATTCTTAATTCTTAGTTTATTGTAAATCTGGAACAAGTCTTAATATTTATCAAAATTAGCTGAACCATACAATGAACAAAGTATCTCATTTTGAGATCCCGTTTGATGACCAAGCCCGCGCCCAGAAGTTTTATTCCGAGGTGTTTGGATGGGAGATAAACAAGTTTGGTGACATGGATTACTGGATTGCAAAGACATGCAATTCCGACCAAAACATGAAGCCTGTTGAACCTGGTGCCATCAATGGTGGCTTGCTGAAACGAGACGAGACGGGCAAGAATCCTGTAATAGTGGTTGATGTTCCAGATATCGAGGAACACCTGAAGAAGATTGAAACTGCTGGCGGTAAGATAGTGATGCCTACCATACCAATTGGAGACTTTGGGTTGTATTCTAGAATAGCAGACACCGAAGGAAACGTAATCGGGGTTTGGCAGCTGTTAAAGAAGGAACATCACTAATCCTTTTTTATTTTTCATTTACGTTTTATCTTTAAATGCACTTTTTCAAGCATTCATTAACAACTGATGAAAAGCTTACATGTTTTCTTGATTTTAGTAATAACTTTGCCTGTCTCTTCCTAAGCTTTTTCATAACTTCTTCATCTAGAATAACTGTAACTCTTACAAACATGTTCTAGTTCCTTCCGTGTTTCATATAGCTATTTCAAAGATAAAAAGACTCGGCAACAGTTCGTATCAAATGTTAATTTAAAATTTTTAGATGATAGAAACTATGATCAATTTGTGGAACCTATAGAGGAAGCTAAAAAAACTATGAATGAATTATGTGAAACCGAAAAATTTGAAGAACTCTTAAAATATTGTTTAGAACTTTTAAAAGATGTTTCTCAAAATCTTTCATACTATGATAAAATTAGGATACTTCAGTATGAGGAATTAGCACTAAGAGGGCTAGACAGGCAAGTAGAAGCTGATGAAGTAAGTACTGAGTTGATGACCATGCCTAAAGACGATAAAGAAAACTGAAAATTCTTAATTCTTAG
>JAEHKQ010000283.1 GCA_016838795.1 Nitrosopumilales archaeon | reverse complement strand
CACCAGTTATCCGACTAAATGTTAGTGTTTTTTTCATAACAGGAACCATTTGGACATCGTTTTGAAAGGATTTTTTCAAATCGCGACCTGCTTGAATGACAATTGGAATCGTTGCAAGTGTTATCAATAAAAAGAATGGGAAAGTTTCCAAGAAAACCCCCAAGATAATTATTCCATAGGCAATTATAGGAAAAATCCAGAATATCGCTGTTGCCTTTTCTTTCCCAACTGAAATCACCAAGGTTTTTCTGCCTTTGGATTTATCTGCGTCAAAATCTGGGAATGATGTGATGAATAAAACAAGAGATGAAAGCACGCCGACTACAATTCCAGCTAAAATAGGGGTTATAGTAATTTCAGAGGTCTGAATGAAAAATGTTCCGAGGACGATCATTGTACCTTTAATTGTAACAAATAATTCTGCAAGGCCGGAATCAACAATTTTAGTAGAGTAAAAATAGATAGATAAAATTGCAAATCCAAGTATTACCCCGATAATTATTCCATTAATGTACACAAAATAGCTACCAATTATGGAACCTAGTATCAAGAAACCAATTCCAGCTCGATATACTTGAGATGGTTTAAGCAATCCTTCCGGTAGAACGCCTGTTCCACCACTCATTTTGGTACGTTTTGTGTTGGTATCGATACCACGTTTGAAATCCCAATAATCGTTTAACAAGTCAACGCTTGCATGCAAAGCTAGTACACCACCCAGCGTTAAGATAGCAGATAGCACATCAATTTGTTGAGTTTGCCACCAACTTAGTGCTAAACCAACTGAAACCGCAATTACTGAAGCTAAAAGAAAACGGATTCTAATTACTCGTAACCAAGTAGATAGCATTTACACCAATGATTCGTTACTCACACTAATTGGTTTCCTTCCTGTGAATCCAGAGTCCTTTTCATGCCAGAATTTGATTTCGGTCTCACCAAACTTCCAGCAAAGCCAAACTTCTTCATCAAAATGTTTTGATGGAAAATCAAGTAGTCCTTCATCTAAACTTTTGATCACGACGCCGGTATTTTCCAAATCTTCAATTGCTTGATAGAATTGTAATATTGTAGTGTTCAGTTTTTGTTTTAGAGTTACATATTCTTCAAAATTATTTATAGTTGAAAGACCAACTTGCAGTTCCTGTTCAGTCTTTGCTACTTCATTTTTCTTTGCTAAAGCAAATTCAAATTTTTTGATAACTGTAGGCAAAATCTCATTTGCTGTTTGAATAGTGAAACTGGTAAACATGAAAAACCTCGTATAACAGCTGATTAAAAGTCTAGCTTCAGATTTATTACTCCTTTTGTAACTGGTCGTATGAGCGAAGACGAACAGCTAAAAGTGGTAATTGAGCAAACGATCAGTAAAGCCATAGCAACAATTCCTTCATATCTTCAAGAAATTGAAGAAAATAAAGACATACTAAAAGTTACAGAGCAGAAGGAATTTGTGTATGGTTTGATAATTGGGATGGCTTTGAGTATGGCAGTAGCATCACTAACATCAATAAAGAAAGGAATGCCAACCTCTGAAGATCAGTTAAAAATTCGAGATATGGTATACAGTAAAATCCCAGAAATCAGAAAAGAGATTTTCAAATGAAGTCATTTCCAGATGTAATAACAGTAAATGGTCTAAAATGACATTTAATTAAGAATTTTCAGGATTAGCAGTACGTATCAAACGTAATTTGAATAAAAAAGAAAATGGAATTATATTTCTAGGAAAGTGGTTAAACACAGTTGTTATAAGATTGAATTCCAAGTCGGTTCACAACTGTTGTTGGTATGGTGAAAGCTGAACTATCACAGATCTGGTCATTATTAGCATCAGCTGCTACACATGTTAGTTCACTGGGAATGTCGCCACATTGACCCCGTGCATTTACTAGAACACTTTTATGATCTGGGGATTTTGTCACGATTAATTCTTTTGGTGGAGTTGGAACAGAAGATGGAACAGATGTTGGAACAGAGGTTAAGGGCATATGTCCAATTAATGCGACAGCAATTACAATAATCGCAAAAAAAGTCACTATACTAATGCAAATACCCAATGTAACTTTTCGACCCTTTTTCAATCACCATATTACATTTTCATAATATCTAAGAATTTTCAGGATTAAATCGCGGTTCGCTTTCGTAATAACATTATAAAGAAAATTACTAGGGGATAGACGTGGGCAACAAGATAAAGTGTTCTCATATTTTGGTAAAAAAACAAAGTGAGGCACTAGCAATTATGGAACGACTGAAACAGGGAGAAAAATTTGGTAGACTTGCAAAGGAACTTTCAATCGACTCTGGTAGTGCTAAGCGTGATGGAAATCTTGGTTATTTTGGAAGAGGAAAGATGGTAAAACCATTTGAAGAAACTGCTTTCAAACTTCAAGTTGGTCAGGTTTCCGAACCAGTAAAATCAGAACATGGATATCATATCATCAAAAGATTGGGTTAATCAAAGATAGGCATCGAGACCAGTTTTTGGTTCAACCTTTTTTTGTAAAACTTGGGTCATTTTTTCACCCATTGTTTTTGCGGTGTTAATTTTTCTTTTCCCGATCCAATAGTAAGTTTCATCAATAGTATCTCTTGCTATTAGAACAATCAGTTTTCCAGTTTCCTTTCTTCCAGTTCGTCCTCGTCTTTGAATATAGCGTATAGAACTTGGTACGTTATCATAGAATATTACGAGATTAACTTCAGAGATATCAAGTCCTTCCTCTCCAACTCGAGTTGCAACAAGAACCTTGTATTCTCCGTCTCTAAACTTTTGAATAGCCTCTACCTGTTTTTTTTGTTTCAAACCAGTTTGGCCAGCCTTTCCAATTAAAATTCCAGCTGGAATCCCCATCTCAACAAATTTTTTATAAATTACATCGACGGAATCACGATAGCTAGTAAAAACTAGAACCTTACTATCAACAGATTGAAGAATTTCTTTTAGTTTTGTAATTTTAGAGTGTTCAATACCTTTGCTTTGAGCTGATTTTGCTAGCTGAATTGCCCTTGTAAAATTAGGATCAACCTCAAAAAGTTCTTTGATGCCAGCGCCTTTCTTTTTGCTTGTTCTATCACAAAACTTTAGAAATGTAGTAATTCCGTGTGCTTCTAACATGTTTAGTGCATAATGAATTCGAATGGCTGTGAATAATGGCTTGGCAGAGCGTCTATTTCGGGTAATAACAAATTGCCTATACCGTAATAATGCTGAAAGAGATTTTTGGTCAACAAGGTTAAGGCCGTTTTTCCGTAGCGTCTGATATCTCTCGTCAAGAGCCAGTTTCACTAACTTTTGAATTGCTTTCATCTCTGTAGGTAAATCAACTTTAATCCATTCTGTGTTTGTGTGCTGAATGTATGGTTTAACATCTGGACTCTCTTCATCACGTTCTGCTACACTTGAAATTTTTAATGTGCGAAGTATTTCTGTAGCTTTTTCTTTTTCACTTGGGAGTGTGGCAGTCATCCCTAAAATTCTTACGTCAGAGTTTTGAATACGCTCGGCAATGCCACTATAAGCATAATTACCAATTGTTCTATGTGCCTCATCAAAGATTACTAAATTAAATTGTGAGGGAGAAACGATTTGTCTATCCAAATCATTTTTTGTTATTTCAGGTGTTGCACAAATCACACTATTCATCCAAGATTGTTTCCTTTTTGCAATTGGATCTTCGCCAGTGACAATTCCAATATCATCCAAAACAAGGTTATTTTTTAGAAATTCATAGTGTTGATTTACCAGTACTCTAGTAGGTGCTAAAAATAAAACTCCATCAGTACCCTTTGAAAGGAATTTTGCAATCACTAGTAATGCAACAGTCGTTTTCCCAAGACCGGTTGGCAGAACAACAATACAATTTTCATTGATTGCTTGATTTGCCAAATTAACCTGATATTCTCGTCGTTCTATAGCATTTTTTTGTACAAATTTTTGTTCGATATATTCTAGATCCAAGTCTTTGCCATTTTTTATATCGATTTATCGATTTTATGGTTTCGCGTAGTAAGAGATTAGCTATTACTCAAATATCCATATATTGCGGGAATCGAGATCTTTGGTGTGAACAGTTCTTTTGAAAGGCCTGGTTGGGATGAATATTTCATGTTACAGGCAGAATTGGCAAAACTTCGCTCAAATTGCATGACAAGACAGGTGGGGGCAGTAATTGTTAGAAATCACAGGCAACTAGCTACTGGGTATAATGGAACCCCCCCAGGCGTGAAAAACTGCTATGAGGGAGGTTGTAAGAGATGCCAGCTCAGAATGGAAGGAAAAATTGAATCGGGTGCATCTCTAGATAGATGCCTTTGTAATCATGCTGAAGCAAACGCCATAATGCATTGTGCAATTTTGGGTATTGAGGCAGGTTCTGAGGGAGCAATTCTGTATACAACGTTTGTTCCTTGTCTTGAATGTACAAAGATGGCAATCACAATCGGCATAAAAAAAATATTCAGTCTTAGTTCCTATCCAGAAACAGATTTTGGCTTACTAAATGAAGCAGGCGTAGATGTAATTCAACTTGATAAAGCAAAGATACACCGTTGGGCAAAAGAATTAGCTAACAGCTACGATCAAAGCAAGTGATTTTATGCAAGTTCAAACTGCAAGCTCTGAACAAATAAAATCAATGCCGCCATCCATGTTGGTATCAGCTGCATATGATAGTCAGAAAAAAAGTGCTGTGTTAAAATTCTATGATCCAAAGTCACAGAAAATAATTTTGTGGACAGATGAAACTAATCACAAGCCATATTGTTATTCAAAATTAAATCCAGAAGAATTAGATTTTCTTAATGAAAGAACCGATGTGATAAAAATTGAAACAGTGAAACGACATGACATGTTAAATGATCAAGAGATTAATGTTTCTAAAATTATTGTCGAGGATCCATTAGCAATTGGAGGTACATCAACTGAAAAAAGTATTAGGAATATAATAGAAACTTGGGAGTCTGACATCAAATATTATGAGAATTATCTTTATGACCGTTCATTTATTGTTGGAAAATATTATGAAGTCAAGGATGGAAAAATAATTCCGCATGATTTGGAAATTTCTGATGAAGTACGACTTGCATTAAAGAGCTTACTCTGGGATAAAATTTCTAATGATAGTATGGTTGATTCGAAACAATTTCAAAAACAGATTTCAGAATGGGCTGAACTTCTTAACCAACCAATTCCAAAAATCAAACGCCTCAGCATTGATATTGAGGTTGAATCAGAAATTGATCGAATTCCAGATCCAAAGGTCGCAGAAAAAATTGTTATTGCAATTAGTTTTGTGGGGTCAGATGGTCTAAAACAGATTTTTGTGCTAAAAAGGGCAGGCGTGGAAGAAGGCATGAATGAGTTACCAGCAGATGTCAAGGTCGTATTTTATGATGAAGATAAAGAAAAGGACATGATTTTTGATGCCTTTGAACTGATTGCTAGCTATCCTTTTGTTCTCACGTATAATGGTGATGAGTTTGATATGCCGTATCTTTACAATCGTGCAGAAAGATTAGGTATCAAAAATAAAGATAACCCGCTTTACATGATGAGGAATTCTGCCACATTAAAACACGGGGTTCATCTAGACCTTTATCGTACTTTATCAAATCGTAGTTTTCAAATCTATGCGTTCAGTCACAAGTATACTGACTTTTCCTTAAACAGTGTATCAAAGGCGCTTCTAAATGAAGAGAAGATCGATTATGGGATAGATCTTAATGATTTGACTCTCTATCAAACTGCAAACTATTGTTTTAATGACGCACGTCTTACTCAAAAACTTACAAGTTTTAACAATGACGTTTTGATAGATTTACTGGTAGTTATTGCAAGAATCGCGAGAATGCCAATTGATGATATAGCAAGAGTGGGAGTCTCACAATGGATACGTAGTCTACTATACTATCAGCATAGACAACAAAACTCGTTAATTCCTAGAAGAGAGGAGCTGCAAAGACATTCAGCTGGAGTTTTAACTGATGCTGTGATTAAAGATAAAAAATATCGTGGTGGATTGGTTGTTGATCCTGTTGAAGGAATTCACTTTAATGTTACTGTAATGGACTTTGCAAGTCTGTATCCTAGTATTATCAAAGTTAGAAACATATCTTATGAAACTGTAAGATGCCCACATGATGAATGTAAAAAAAATACTATTCCACAGACAAATCATTGGGTCTGTACAAGAAGAAATGGTATGACATCACTACTGATTGGGTCACTACGAGATTTGAGAGTGTATTATTACAAAGGTCTCTCAAAAAGTAAAACACTGACAGAAGAACAAAGACAGCACTATACCGTTGTAAGTCAAGCGCTGAAGGTAATTCTTAATGCAAGCTATGGTGTTATGGGTGCAGAGATATTTCCCCTTTATTTCCTTCCTGCGGCAGATGCCACAACAGCAATCGGGAGACACATAATTTTAGAGACAATCAAAAAATGCGAAGAGACAGGCGTCCAAGTCCTCTATGGGGATACAGATTCTCTTTTTATAAAAAATCCAACCTCAGAACAAACTCAAAAGGTAATTGACGACTCAAAGAAAAGATTTGGTGTTGACTTAGAGGTAGAAAAGGAATATCGATATGTAGTTCTTAGCACTAGAAAGAAAAACTATCTTGGTGTTATGAAAGATGGTATAGTTGATGTTAAAGGCCTTACAGGCAAAAAATCACATACCCCTCCATTCATCAAAACTCTATTTTACGAATTGGTAGATATTCTTTCTAAAGTTGAAAGCAT
>JAEHKQ010000282.1 GCA_016838795.1 Nitrosopumilales archaeon | reverse complement strand
TTGTGTCCATCATGCCTGGCATTGATATGGCCGCACCAGATCTTACCGAGACTAAAAGTGGATTTTCTTTAGAATTCCATTTTTTACCTGTTTTCTTTTCAATTTTAGAAATATTTCTTTTAACTTCTGATAGAAGTGATTTCGGCAATTTCTTTTTATTTTCATAGTATTTTTTGCAAACTTCAGTTGTAATGACAAATCCTGGCGGAACAGAAAATTTTAGTCTGGTCATTTCACAAAGACCAGCTCCTTTGCCTCCTAGGAGCTTTTTGTTTTTCCCATTGCCTTCATTGAAAAAATAAATTGATTTCATTTTATTTTCCTAGGTATTCAACTCGAAAACTGTGTGTTTTAAAGCATTTGTTTTGCAAACTCCTCAATGACTTTGTTCCAGTTTTTAGCTTTAACAATTCCACTTGCAACAAGAATGCCTTTTGATCCAAGCTGGATTGCCTTCCCAACATCTGCACCAGAAACAATTCCAGCTCCACAAAGGAGTTTCGTCCTGCGTTTAGAACTGTGGACTGCTTTGACAGCGTTTGTAATCAATTCGGGTCTTTCTTTAGATACTGCTCGACCAGAACCAATTAGCTCAGGGGGCTCAATAGCGATATAATTAGGATTTAATTTTGCATATTTTTTTGCTTCAGCAACATTTTTAACACAAACGACTGAAATCATTTTTAATTTTTTTAATTTGGAAACTAGTGTAGAAATTTCCTTACTAGAAATTCTATGTTCGCTGTGATTAATTAAAGAACCAATAATCTTTGATTTTTTTACAATCTCTGGAACCATAAATCCAGTTGTGCTGCCAACCTTAGCATCATCAAGGTGTTGTGCTAGAATGGGGAGTGAGCTGTTTGAAATCTGTCCTAACAGATGTTGTGGTGGAGCGATTGCAATTTTTACTTTGTATTTTTTCGAAATTTTTTCTGCAATTTTGACGAACTTTATAATTTTGGAACCTGAAATCTCTTCGTAGTTTTTACAATTTATGATAAACAATCTTTTTTCCTTCAATGAAGGATCAAGTCTGCTATTTATTATTTGATTGAATCATTTTGCATTCTTTTCGTATCTTAATTTCATGGTCAAAACAGTAAGTGTGAGACCAATCGCTGCTACATTGACTCCAATAATGAAGATATCGTCTTTTTCAAACCCATACCACATCCACAACGTTGCTCCAATTGCCACCAAACTCATCAGGTATTTTGAAACATCCTTGAGTTTTTTTGTTTGATACCCTTTAACGATTTGAGGAACCCAACCACCTAAAATTAGAACACTTGCAGTAATAGCTAAAACTGATATTGAAATCTCATCGAGTGCCATTTTAATTCCAGAAAAATTGGTCTAGTCCTGTTTGTTTTGGCTTTCCAAGAATTGTGTCAAAGTCAAGTCCCATCGATGATGTGATTTGATCCAGTGTAGACTCCATGAACTCCATGTATTTTTTAGAATCAACCTCATCCTTTCTTGCCATTTCGACAGGTTTCACTCCTGGCTTGTTTAAAATCTTGATATATGATATGATATCGCCTTTCTTGATTTCTCGAGTCGTTTCCAAAAGTTTTGCGGCACGAATATGTTGCGGGACAGTTTTAACATATTCCGATGGCTCCTTGCTAATCATAACATTGAATGCTAAATCAGTGAGTGGAATTTCTTTTGCTTCAACCTTTTTTGCCCATTCCACAATTTTTTGACTGATATTCTTTTTTGCTAACTCGAAATTTTCTATGCTTTCAACTTTAGAAAGAATATCTACCAATTCGTAAAATAGAGTTTTGATGAATGGAGGGGTATGTGATTTTTTGCCTGTAAGGCCTTTAACATCAACTATACCATCTTTCA
>JAEHKQ010000281.1 GCA_016838795.1 Nitrosopumilales archaeon | reverse complement strand
TTGGTTACAGGGTAGAAGACCATCAGCAGAAAGTGTTTATTGAAAAGAATTCCGATCAAAAAAATTTTTCAAAAAAATCGTTGAGAAATTGTTATCACTTTGGGTAATTTTGTTCAGTTTAACCATAGAAAAGCACTGAGAATGTCGATTTTTTAATGGCTGCAAAGCGAAAAGCTGCTAAACGTCGATCAGGCGGAAAAAAGCGTGGGGGAAGACGATAAGTTCTTCTAAAAATTTTGCAATCGTCAAATTAGTTGGCGATTGGATTCCTTTTTGTAATTATATTACAAAAATTGTTTTTTCATTAACTGAACATTTGATCTGGAGGAGAGGATTTCTTTGGATTCAATGAATTTTTTTCGATGGAAAATTTTCTGTCAGATGGAGTTACAGAAACCTTTACCGATGTATTGATGGCATATCTTGGTGTTCCATCTGGATTTGTAAAATTCACTGCCTTCCCCACTCTGTCTAAATCCACTTTAACTTTAACGATTGTACCATCATCAAGTTCAAACGAAACAAAATCATTTTCAAGTCTTTTGTAATCTAATATTTTAAATTCAATTTTTTCTCGATTTTGACTCATAAAATCACATTGACCATGATTGTATATGAATTTGTCATTAGTAGAGAAAACTCATCAATTTGATTTGGTCTTCTGTGGTGATTACATTCTTGTTTACCAACAATTCTAGTAATTCTTTGAACAATTCCTTTTGTTCTTCAGATAATGCTACTGCTGCTCCCTCATCACCTGGTGCACCCGGTGGACCTCTTGGACCCTTGTCACCAACTGTACCTTGTAGACCTTTTGAACCACCTTCACCGGTAAGCCCTTTTTCTCCTAGAGGTCCTCTTTCACCTTGTGGACCTTGTATGCCCTGTGGACCTTGTGGACCTTTCTCACCAGGTGGGCCTTGTGTACCTCTTTCACCTTGAGGACCTTGTGGACCACTTGGACCTTTGTCACCAGTTAAACCTGGTGGACCTTGGGGGCCCTTGTCCCCCTGTTGACCTGGTGGACCCTTTTCTCCTTTTTCACCTTCCGGACCAGGAATTCCTGTAAGTCCTTTTTCACCGGGAATGCCTTGTGGACCTTGTGTACCTTTGTCACCATCTAATCCTTGTGGACCTTCTGGACCCTTCTCCCCCTGTTTACCTGGCGGACCTAGTGGACCTTTGTCACCAACTGTACCTTGTAGACCTTTAGAACCTTTTTCACCAAGTGGGCCTTGAATTCCTTTATCGCCTAGTAGACCTTGTGAACCAGTTTCACCTTTTCCGCCAACCGGGCCTTTTTCTCCAGTTAATCCTTTTTCTCCTCTTTCACCTAGTGAGCCTTTGTCGCCTTTGTCACCTTTTTCACCTTTTTCACCTTGTGTACCTTTGTCACCTTTGTCACCTTTGTCACCTGTTAGTCCTTTATCACCAGATGTACCTTTGTCACCTGGTGAACCCTGTGTACCTTTGTCACCCTGTGGGCCAGGTGTACCTCTCTCCCCTTGTGGGCCAGGTGGACCTCTTTCACCTCGATCACTATATCTTCCACGAACACTTCGTGGTGTTTTTGTAGTTTCTGTGTCTGCCATCTTTGTTGTAGATTTCTCAGTTTTTTTAGGTGAGGGTTTGGTAGAAATTTGGACATCAAAAACAGAATGTAAAGTTGAAAATCGATCTATTACTACAATCCAAATTTTTCCCAAATCAAAAACTACATCAGGTATTGGGTTTTTATCAGAACCAAGAGTTTCAGTGAATTGTCCAGCTTTTACTCTTAAATGAAAATCATCTTTCCATATCGATTGAAAACTTTTTGAATTAATTGTTGCCTCGGATGGTTTTTGTTCACAAATAGCAATCTGCACTTCATAAGTTCCTGTTTGGTTGAAAGGGGCAGAGCCTTGAACTTCTAATTTTGGCTTAGGATTGGGCATATCGATGATGTGGTCAGGAGGTATTTCTGTATTTTCAAACCTAAATGGTCAGAAATAGTGGCAAAATTAATGAGAAAATTAAGAAGAGTATTTATCTAGAAAAAATTCCCACTCAGAGCTATGAAAAGGCCCTTTCAAAGGAAGGTTAAAGTAGAAAAAACCGAAAAGCATCCTAAGATAAAGAGAGAAACTAGTCTTACGGATGCGGATTACAACAGAAGAAAACTTTTCAAAACGGGCATCAACCTGATGGCTGATGAAAAGCTAGATGATGCTGCAACTGTATTCGAACAGGCTCTGAGAATCGACCCCAATAACGTTGAAACCCTTTTGAAATTAGGCTATGCGAGATTTCATCTGGATGATCATCTTGAGGCTATGAGAGTTTATGATAAAGTTTTAGATATTGATGTCACAAATGCCGAAACATGGAATTTAAAATCTTTGGTTCATTATGAGCAAAAAAATTATTCAAAAGCTCTTGATTGTACAGAAAAAGCTATTGATTCTGATCCTACATATGGAATGGCATGGTACAACAAGGCCTGTTTTCTTTCGTTGGTAAACCAGATACCAGAAGCTACCGAAGCTCTAGTACGCTCTATTGAAATTGATGTGAAAAATGCAAGGAGAGCGGTTAGGGATAAAGACTTTGTTAATCTTAGAGTTCAAGAAGGATTTCAAAGAATCATTGAAGTTGTTGTTCTTGAATCAGTAAGGCAAGGGTATCACACAATTGGTGCTATAGTGTGGACCACATTTCTTGACAAAGTCGATGCCGAAGACTCTCTAAGAAAATTATTGGAGAAAGGACTAATTGTAAAACATGAAAAAAGAGATTTGTTCCATATGATACCAGTATATGATCTTGCACCAGAATTAGCGAAAAAAGTTGAAGTCGAAAAGAAAAGTCTATTTGGAATTACAAAGAAAAAATTACCTCCCGTTGTTAATGATCTTAAAGAATTAAGCCGGGCGATTCAGGATGTAAGATCTTCTATTGAAAATGAAGAATTAGAAAAAACAATTGAAAATTTTGAACCATTTATTAATTCCAGTAAATGTGGAAAACTAATGATTGAACAATTTTTCGAAAGCCACAGAGAGATTAGATTGTGGAAGATTAGACTAAAAGACAGAGGTCTTGATTATTTACAGGACAATAGGCAAAAAATGTTGAATGTGTTTGATAATATCGAAGTAACTGTAACAAAACAGTTACGAACCGAAATTACACAAAGTTAGACTATTCTGCAGATAGATCCCAATAATCAGCGTCTTCTTGTTTTGATGTAGGTTTCTCCAGGTTTTTCCATTCCTTAAATGACCTGACGTACAATTTCACATTTGGTATATCAATTGACTTTAATGCATAAAATGCTAATCCTGATAGTGTACCAACACTCCCACAGTAGGTAATAATTTCAGAGTCTGGACCAATACCTCGGTTTTCGAAAAGTCTTTTCATCTCA
>JAEHKQ010000280.1 GCA_016838795.1 Nitrosopumilales archaeon | reverse complement strand
GAGATTTGGCCTTCGGCCAAAGAATTTGCGAGTTCATCAATACTGTTGAATCCTATTTCTTTGATATCATCCTGTGTGATCTTTTTGTAGCCAGATTTTCGCCCTTTTTTGTTTAGCAGCTCTTTAACGAGATCTGGTCCCACCTCCTGCCAAGCCACATGATGTTTCACTTTGTTTAGCATTCCTAAGGTGTTTTCTTTGGCTGGAATAATAGTAGCCCTAAATTTTTTTTCTAGTTTGAGAAGTTTTAGAGTTGTTTTAGCCCAATGTGGGACATCAACTTGGCCTTTAATTCTAACAACAAGAAAAGCCTTTGCCATAACTATTCATCCTTGACTAAATGTTTGCTTAAGGCATTCAAGAATTGCTTTTGATGTTGAATTCATAGTTGTAGTTGAACCCTTTGAAGATGTCCAGGCATCTTTAAGTCCTGCTAATTCTAAAAGTCTTTTAATTTTACCACCAGCAACTAAACCTAGTCCTCTAGGTGCTGGTAAAATTTCTACCGTAACACTTCCACCTTTTCCTCTAACCTTAAATGGTACAGAATGTTTCTGATCACATCTACATTCCCAACTTCCACATCCTAATTTAACTGGGCTAACATTAAGAAAAGATTGGTTAGTTGCTTTTTCTATAGCAATCCTCATTTGTTTTGATTTTCCTTTACCTATTCCCAACCATCCATTGAAATCTCCTGCTGCAACCATTGCCTTAAATCGTGTTGATTGTCCGTTTGCAGTCATTTTTTGAATAATGCCCACATCGATAACTTCAGATTTTAAATCTGGTAATAGTTTCTTAATAATACCTGCTTCCTGAATTCTTAAGCCATTTTGAATAATTTCTTCCATGGATGTAATTTCCCCAGATGCGACTTGTTTACCCAAAATTGTTTTTGGAATCCAAGGTTCTTCCTCTCTTTGGCGTGGTCTTCGATCACTTCTTTGGGCAGGTCCTCGACCATATCTTTGACCAGGTCTTTGAGCAGTACTTTGGCTCATGCAGTTTTAACCTCATTATCTATTGTTGATTTGATTTGATTAACATCATTTTTCACAGATAGATGTTCGCCATTGATTCTTTCATCAGATGGAAAAGTTTCTTTTGTTGCTGGAATCTCGAGACCGGCATCAATAATTCCTTTAAGGGCAGCGGCCATTCTTTGAGTATATTTTCTTGTTCCACTATACATAATGGCATTTTTTGCGCCTTGACCAATTGCCTTTTTCCCAGCTAGATAACCAGTAAGATATGCTGCTGGAATGCTCTTTCTTGAACCCTTCCAACCCTT
>JAEHKQ010000279.1 GCA_016838795.1 Nitrosopumilales archaeon | reverse complement strand
TCCCTTCAACGAATCAAACATTTGGTTTACTGCTTTTTCATCACTAACATCAACGCCAGAAAATATTTTTACAAATGCATTACTTTGAACCTTTGAAATTATCTCTTCAAGAGATTTGGTAGCTTCTTCTAATGGCTCCTTTCTTCTACCAAGAATAATTACACTTGCCCCGTTTTCGGCAAATTTTTCTGAAATGGCCTTGCCAATCCCTGTTCCACTTCCAGTAACTAAGGCAACTTTATCTTGGAATTTTAACATAGACAAAAAACTCAAACTTTTGTATTATTTGTTTTGATGTATATTATTCAAACCCAATTTCTTGATATCTTTATTTGTGGGTAGAATTGATCATTTGTAATGCATGATACTGAAGCGGAAACTTTTGTTTTAAAAACAGAACCAGAGAAATATTGTGATTTGTTGGCAGCGATCGGCATAGAAGCTAAACCCAAAGAAATTGGAACAGATGATGTTGAGAAAGGTGATTACTATAGCAGATATTTTTCTCAAACACCAAGAATGGTCACCAATAGAGGCTGTCTTGAACCAAAAAATTCCAATATTGATGTTATTCAAATTATCCAAAAGGGTTGAGAACAATGCAAGATGCAACTATTTCACATTGGGGAGCACAAGATAGGTTTCAAGCACATTTTATTGTAAGAAAAAGTGGCAATCCTATAGATTATAATGCAAAAACAGTTCTTTCAACTGAAGGACATTTTAGTTTAAAGAAAGTTGTCGGTGTTACTTGGATTGGTGGAAAGTTAGCTGACACCTTAAACCAAGATTCAGAATTGAATGAATTAATCTCAAAACAAACTGTTAACGATGCAACAATTTTTGTGGAACCAACCGATTTTGAAGTTCGAATTCATAGTAAATGGAAAAGCCATTTTGATTTTCAAATTACAAAAGAATTATTTGAAATTTATAATAAAATTGCAGGACACATAAAATCTCTTTAAGCTTTCCACCAATCTAACGCTAAATAATCCACTTTGTCTTTCCCATTAGATATGGCTAAAATGAATTGCTTCCTCACAGTAGTAGCTAATCTTCCAGCTAATACTACACCTGTCGTTGAAATAGAATCCTTATTGTTATACACCTGAACTAGATAGGGGGCATGATCTATGCCTGGTCCTTTTTGGTAAACAGCAAAATCACATCCAAATTTTATTCCTGGATTTACAATGTAACCTTTGTCTCTAAAGTTTTTGTAAACAAGATATTTTTTATTAAAATCATAGTATTCTTTTTTACAAATCTCTAACATCTTTCTGTTTGTAACTTTTTTTTTGGATTGATAAATAGTAATTTTTTTTCTTTCAAGTAAATAATAACCTTCAATTAAATCAAGAATTAGTGGAACGTTGATTTCTTCAATCTTTGGTTTTGGAATTCCAATCGGCTTTCCATAATATCCTTGACCAAAAAGTTTTTTTGAATCTTCTATGTTCCAGACTATAATACGATTTTCTATTAATTCACTTTTCAAG
>JAEHKQ010000278.1 GCA_016838795.1 Nitrosopumilales archaeon | reverse complement strand
GCAATCAAAAAAGCTGTTGTTTATGGAAATGTGTTAGGATCATTTGCTGTTGAAAAATATGGTTTGGATGGACTTTTACAACTTGAAAATCAAGATATTAGACAACGGATCAAACAATACGAAAAGATGATTCGTTTCTAAAGATTTAAGTTTGATAATTCAACCGACAAGTTAGGAGCTTGACACAAAGCATTTCAAAAGATCAAGATACTTTACATTCAATCTTTACTTTACAGAAAGACCTCACTAATATGATGAATCTTGATAGATATCCTGATGATGTAGAAGAAAGAGTGGCAGTTTTGTGTACTGCAATAATTCATGAGGCAGTGGAATTACAACGTACAACAAATTGGAAGTGGTGGAAAAATCCTGTTCCTTTTAACAAGGATGACGCCAAAGAAGAATTAATTGACATTTGGCATTTTGTAGTTCAGGCATCACTAGAACTGAATTTAACGCCTGAAGATATTCTAGAGGAATACAAAAGAAAAAATAAGATAAATCGAAAAAGGCAAAGAGCTGGATATTAGACTGATTCTATTGTTTGTATAATTTTTTCTTGATTTGTTTCTCCAATCATATCAATAATTCTAACTTGATTTTGAAATTTTTTTACTTCTAGTTTAGTTAAATTAAGAAAAGGATCTGGACTAGTTGAATTAATTATATTATGGTTTTCATCAATTCCATTTTTGTGTAATTCAAGTAACGAATGCCCAGATTTATGTCCCCAAACCTCTTTTCCACAAAGAACAATTGTTTTAATTTTTGGGTTAGCATTGACATATTGAATCAACGAGTCTATTCCTTTGTTTTCTGATAGTAGTCTACCAACTATTGCTACACTTTGTAAAAATTTAGGCTGGGATAGCCTTCTGAGCAAATCAATGCTTGACAAGGTGCAGATTGCGATTGATGAGTTTGGGTTCCCATAAAACACCTCTTCTTTGATAGGAAGGATAGCTTTACATATTCCTCCTAGCAGTTTTTCTAGGGTTTTCATAAGGCCTGCCTTAGATTTTTTGCTATGAATTGTAAATTTTTTGAGGTGACTTTGGGGTGAATTGGTATTGATAATACGCTAGATGCAGCCCACTCGGTGGTTGCCAGTTTGATTTTTGTTTTATAAAATGGTGTTTTATGAATTGGTATTGTGTAATATACTGATGCGCCAATTCCTTTTTTATTTAATTTTTTCATAACTAAATTTCTATTTTTAATTGTAATTGTATAAAGATACCAATTAACTTTTTCATTTTTTCTTTCTGATGGAATTTTGATAGAAATATCTGATATTAGTTCAGAAAAAATTTTTGCGTTTTTTCTTCTTTGGTATAAAAATTTAGGTAGTTTTTTAATTTGGAT
>JAEHKQ010000277.1 GCA_016838795.1 Nitrosopumilales archaeon | reverse complement strand
TTGGTCTATCAAATATGATATGCACGCAAAACCAGCAAAATACAGTACTCATGGGGTATCAGTAGTAAAAAATTCTATGATTGAATTAAATAAAATAATTCTTGATTCTTTTTTGAAAAACAAATTAAATCCTTACTGTTTGCCACCTATGGATTTTATTAGTGGCAATAAACCAATTACTAAAAAAATAAAAATAATTGAAAAAATTGCAAGATCTGGTTTTATTCCAGTTACTTATGGTGATGCTTTATGGTATGATCAGAAGAAATCTTTTATCTTATCTGGTGACAGAATTATGAGTGTTTTAGCTACTATTTTGAAGCCACGTTTATCAATTTTTGTTATTAATGTGGATGGACTTTATTCAAATATTAAAACAAAAAAACTAATTCGTGAATTAAAAGGCAGAAAGCCATTAATTTCAAAATCTTCAAAAGATGTAACTGGGGGAATGAGTCGTAAAGTTGATGAAGCTATAAAAATTTCCAAAAAAAATATAAAGGTATTTTTTGTTAATGGTAATAAACCTGAAAGAATTATTGATGCTATAAATCGAAAAAAATTTCATGGTACATTGTTTAGAGGATGAAAGATGGTAGAAGAGTATGTCATTCTTGTTGATGAAAATGACAAAAAAATAGGTATTGATGAAAAAGTAAAATCTCATCTGCCAAACGGAAAATTACATCGAGCTTTTACTGCTCTTATATTTGATAAAAATGGAAAATTGGTTCTAACTAAAAGAAGTTCAAATAAAATGCTCTGGCCAGGAGATTGGGATGGAACGTTTGCTAGTCATCCTAAAGATACTGAAACATATGTATCATCAGCTGAAAGACGAATATCTGAAGAATTAGGAGTGCCCTGTAAAATGGATTATTTGATGAAGTTCGAATATCATGTTCCATACAAAGAGGTAGGTTCGGAAAATGAGATTTGTGGAACGCTGGTTGGCATAATTGATGATTTGTCTAGTTTCAAGATTGTTGATGAGGAAATAAGCCAGGTGAAAGCTTCCTCATCTACTGAATTAAAGCAAGATTTAATGAAAAATCCCCAAATTTATTGTCCTTGGATGTTAGTTGCATTGTTTTTACTCCCTTCGTCAGAAAAAGCCATGCTTGAGAAATACAAAACAGTTCTATCACCGTGGATGGAATCTGATACAAGA
>JAEHKQ010000276.1 GCA_016838795.1 Nitrosopumilales archaeon | reverse complement strand
TATACAATTCAACAGTGTGCAAAAAAAGGAATCAAAAAAGCTTATGTTGTTGGATTTATTGGAAAGCTTTCAAAAATGGCAAAGGGTGTTAAACAGACCCATGTTAAAGGCTCAAAAGTTGATATGAGTTTTCTTGCAGATTTAGCAAAAAATTGTGGTGCAAATGAAGTACTAGTAAATCAAATAAAAAAAGCCAATTCAGCTAGACACGTTCAAGAAATAATTCAAGGGAATGAATTGCACGAATTTTTTAAAAAAATTTGTTCGAAGGTTTATGACCATATGAAAGAACAATCTGAGAATAAAGTTGTGCTCGAGGTAGTTCTATTTGATTTTGACGGATCTGTATTATCTAGATATCCTGAAAAGTAAGATATTTTATTAAATCAAAAAGGATCGTATTGTGGAAAAAATTTCAGTTCTTGCAATTACAAAAAATGGCGTAAAAATTGGCTTGTCATTAAAAGAAAAATATCCCTCATGGAGGATTTTTGCCCCAGCTAAATTTTCTGATAATAGCGCTGAAATAGAGTGGTATTCAGAACCTACTGCTGAAAAAATTGCTGAACTTTTTAAAACAAATGATGCTTTGATTTGTTTATTCTCCCTTGGTGCCGTAATACGATTGATATCTCCCCATATCAAAGACAAAAAGACAGATCCTGCTGTTCTTGTTATAGATGATAAGAAAAATTTTGTGATAAGTACTCTTTCAGGCCACCTGGGTGGCGCAAATGAATTAGCTGAGCAAATTGCCAAAAAACTAGGTGCGATATCTGTAATCACTACTGCTGCCGATGTAAACAAAACGATACCAGTTGATCTTGTAGGAAAAGAATTTGGATGGAAGATTGATGACGACTCTACTGTAACTAAAATTAGTGCATTAATGGTTAATGAGGAAAAAATTGGAGTGTATCAAGATGCCGGAAACAAAAATTGGTGGAAAGCTGATTTGCCAAAAAATGTTAAAATTTATTCTTCATTTGATGAATTGAAAAATTCTAAATCAAAAGGATTTTTGATTATTTCGGACAAAATTTTTGAATCAGAAATTTTGAGAGATGCTGTTGTGTATAGACCGCCTAATCTTGTTGTAGGAGTAGGATTACATTGGGATACATCAAAAGAAACAATCAAGGAAGGATTGCAATCATGTTTTGAAAAAAACAAACTTAGTCCTTTATCAATTGCCAAGTTTGTTTCATTAAAGAAACCACAAGACGTTGCAGGTTTAATTGAAGTTGGTAAGGAAATGAATGTTCCAATTGAATATTTTGAAAAAGATGATTTAATGAATATTCAAGTACCAAACCCGTCTCAAACTGTCAAAACCTTTGAGGGAACACCTAGTGTTTCGGAGGCTTCTGCGATTAAAGCGTCTGGAGGTCAATTAGTTGTGCAAAAGCAGAAATTTCCTCCAAATTTGACTATTGCAATAGCGAGGATTCCAAATTGAAAAGAGGATTGCTTCTGATTGATAGAGGTAGTAGAGAAAACGAGGTAAAGGATGAACTTGAGCTGATCTGTCAAAGGGTAAAAGAAAAAGGAAATTATGAATTTTCTAACTACTGTTTTTTGGAAGTTATACCTCCATTCATCGAAGAAGGTATTAAAAAGGCTCTAACAAGTGAGATTGATTCCTTAACTATTGTTCCTTATTTCCTTTATCCTGGCAAGAAAATAAAGGCAGCTGTAAATGAGGCAATAAAATTTCAGGCTAAAACTGATGTAAAATTCGTTGTTTCAAAGCCAATGACCATGCACAAAACAATGATTAATTTGGTAGACAATAGAGTAACAACATCGCTTGAAACTAACGGAATTAAAATAGCAAAAAAAAATGTTGATGTTTTAATCATTGGACATGGCAGCAAAGATCCCAATGCTCAATTATCGATCAAATATGTTGTTGATGGATTAAGATCGACTTATCGAAATGTAAGTCATTGTTTCTTAGAAATTGAACAACCGAATATTTTACAGGGAGTTTTAAAATGTGAAAAAGAAAATCCTCAAGTTCTAGTAATTGTTTTTTATTTTCTTCACGAAGGTGCACATGTAAAACGAGATATTTATGAAGATCTTAATCCTGTTCTTGAAAAATCCAAATTAAACAAGGTGTTGATAACAAAACATATTGGTACAGATGAAAAAATGATTGATTTAATCATAGAAAGAGCTAAAGAGGTAGAAAATGCAATCTAGGAAAGGACAGTCTATAGAAGATGCCAGTATGCAGGTAATTGAGCGTGAAATTGGTTCCCACTCATATAATAAGAAAGAATGGCCCATAGTTAGAAGAGTTATTCATTCTACTGCAGATTTCGATTTTGCAATGGAAAACTCCATAATTTTCCATAAAGAAGCAATTGAAAATGGGTTAAAGGCACTCAAATCTGGTTGTAATATTGTCGTAGATGTTAATGGAGTTGCAGGTCTGTTGAACAAACAAAATACAAAAAAATTTGGAAACAATGTCATTTGTAGAATTTCGGATCCTGAGATTACACGTCAAGTACAGGAATCAAACAAAACCAGATCTCAAATGTCAATGAGGATGTCATCATCAGATATTGATGAAGGTCTAGTTGTAATTGGTAATGCTCCAACCGCCCTGTTTGAAGTCATACAAATGGTAAAAGAGGACATTACAAGTCCAGCGTTGATAGTTGGCATGCCTGTTGGTTTTATTTCAGCAGCTGAATCAAAGGAGGAATTAAGAAAAGTCGATATTCCATTTATTACGAACAAGGGTAGAAAAGGCGGAAGCTCCTCAGCTGCTGCAATTGTTAATGCACTTTTTAAGATGATTGAATAGTTATCTTCTAGATACTGAAATACATTTTTCAACAAATCTTTGAGCATAATTTGAGCTGTCAAAATAGAGGTGTCCGTATGAAGCCAAGGTGTTATATTCAATTAAACCATCTTTTTTATTTATAATTCCATTACCTACCGAAAGCAAGTAAGCAAATTTGGAATCGTTAGATATTGAATCAATCTCAGAATAATGAAATTCATGTCCTCGAAGATTTTTTGATTTTGTTGAGATTATACAATTGGATTTTATTTTTCCTTGGGTATAGTTTAGTTTCATTTTTTTTGTCATTTTTGTTGTTGCATCGAATAGACCAACCATCTTGTATTTCTTAGGACCATAATTGATTGAATTAGTAAGATACATCAGTCCTCCACATTCAGCATAAATTGGAATTTCTTTTTCTGCCAAATCTTTTATCTGCTTCTTCATTTTTTTGTTTTTTTCAAGAGATTTTCCTAGAATTTCTGGAAAGCCGCCACCAATATAGATTCCATCACAGCTAGGAACTTTAGAATCCAAAAGTGGACTGAAAAACTTAATTTTTGCTCCTTCTCTTTTTAAAGAGTCTAGATTGTCTTGGTAATAGAAATTAAAAGAACTATCAAGCGCAACTGAAATTGTAGTTTTTGGTGTTTTTGTTTTCCGTAGCTTTTGTTTTGAAAATGATGGAGTGTTATCTGAAATTTCAATTAATTTATCAATATCAAGAAATTCTGATATTTTTTTTGCAACCATTTCAATTTTATTTTTCATTATTTTTTGTTCAGTGACTGGAATTAAACCCAAATGTCTTGATGGTAATAAAAGATCAGAATCTTTTGGAATTGAACCTAAGACTGGTATTTTTACAGAGTCTAGTGCTTGTTTACATAGAATTTCATGCTTTTTACTTCCAAGCTTATTTAGAATAAAACCAGAAATTCTTGAATTTTTATGAAATTTTCTGAAACCTAATGCAATAGCTGCAATCGAACGAGCTGTCTTGCTAGCATCTAAAACCAAAATTACTGGGGCTTTAAGTAATGTTGCAACATGGTGAGTACTAGAATAGTTTGATAATCCTGAGAATCCATCATAATACCCCATAACTCCTTCTATTATAGAACAATCAGAGTTTGAGTTTTTAGTAAATGAAGTAATTACTTCCTTATTTCCCATTAACCAAGGATCAAGATTTCTTGAATCATTTTTAGAAATTAATGATAGATAACTTGGATCAATATAGTCTGGACCAACTTTAAATGGTTGTACTGAAAAACCTCTTTTTTTCATTCCATGTATGATCGCACATGTGATTACTGTTTTACCAACCCCACTAGTTGTTCCTGCAATTGCTAATCTTGGAATTCTCAATTCGTATCACTTGATCAGTTTTTTATTTAAATTGTGACTGTTTTTCACAAAAATCGATTACTCAATCTTTTTAGTGGGTTTTGCTAGAACTAAAAATCATGGAAAAAGATGGATTAGTAATAGTTTACACTGGCAATGGGAAAGGTAAAACTACTGCAGCCTTGGGGATGGCATTAAGAGCAGTTGGATATAATCTAAAAATTTGTATGATTCAATTCATCAAAGGTTCATGGCACTATGGAGAAATGGATTCTTCAAAAAGATTGGAACCGGAATTTGAATTAATTCCAGCTGGAAAAGGCTTTGTTGGCATTATAGATGATAAAAGTCCACGCGAAGAGCATGAAAAAATGGCACAGAAAGCACTTTGTATTAGTAAGGAGAAAATCCAATCTGGAAAATATGATATTATAATTCTTGATGAAGTAAATTATGCAATAAATCTTGATTTAATTGATGTTAATGATGTTCTTGATTTGATTAATTCAAAACCATCTAATCTTAATCTTGTACTGACAGGAAATTATGTAAAACCAAAGATAGTTGAGGCTTCG
>JAEHKQ010000275.1 GCA_016838795.1 Nitrosopumilales archaeon | reverse complement strand
TGTCCAGATTGTGATGAATTGCTTTGCAAATTAAATTCTGACATCAAGGGGAATTTTAGAGGGTGGTGCAGTAGCTGTAAACTTATTTGGTTATTATCAAGAAATTACTATGGCAAAGATCTACATTCAAGAACTAGCTGATTTTTGTACCTCCTGAGCATATTTTTTTTATGGTAAACCAAGTCACTGTAAAATTAAAAACAACAAAGGGAGATTGGGAAACAACCTTCCAGAAATCAACTCGTGTAAAAGACGTCATACTTGCGTTAAAGGTACATTTTCGATTGCCAAAAGATAGTAAATTTACTTTATACAAACAAACATCACCTGAGAGTGGTTTCGAACCAGATCGAGCATTGGTAAATTATAACGTAAAAGACGGAGATATTTTGGTTCTAAAAGAAGTATGAAATTCATTAAGAATTGTATTTGATTCTGTTTACTCTAACAGCTTCATTGCTTCATCTCTAGTAATTGCAACGAGTGTTTGTGTTTGCATTGCCTCACCAGCTTCGATTCCAAGCTTTATAGCTACCTTTTCATTTGGAGCTTCATATATCCAGACAGCATCATATTCACCAAGTGTCCAATAAGTACTGATGATCTTTACTCCTTCAGGAAGGTTCTGCATCACCTTTTTACCAACCTCAACTACATCTCTGGCCTTTTTTTTGAATTTTATCAGTGCTATGAAGAACATGAATGTATTTTCATTACAAATTACTTAAGAATATCCTTTAGTTTTAAAAGCAAGGTTCCAGAAATTCTATAAAGAATGACGATGGGATGATACCATGGGAAAAATATTAGCTGGTAAGACTTCTGAGATAACTCCTGGTAAAATAGTGAAGGTGGAATCAGATGGAAAGGCGATTCTCGTAGCAAATGTGGATGGAAACTATTACGCAATGGATGACGTCTGTACTCATCAGGGTGCGAGTCTTTCTGAAGGAATGATAGAAGGTTCTACCATTACCTGTCCTTGGCATGGTTCAACGTGGGATTGTAAAACTGGCAAGCTTGTTGCATTTGCTTCGCAACTCAACGATTTAGCTTCATACAAAGTTGTAGTAGAATCAGATAATGTCTTTGTAGAGACATAAATTAAAAAGATTCCATGCCGGCGAAAAACAAAGAACGTGAGTTTAGAGATTGATGATAATTGTCAGATTTTGATTACATAGATTTAGAAATTTTATACCAGGCTAAAAAATCAAAAAATGGTATTAGTCCTGAAATCATTAGCAAGCCAGATGTTTTCACGCCAGATATTTGGGAACTTGCTGAAAAGTTTACCACACTACAAGAAAAAAAACTTCTTTCCAAAAATCAGGAAGGTTTGTTCAAAATAACAAAGGCCGGAATCAATACTTTCTGGCACACAGAGTCTCCTTTATGGCAAAATCTATTAAAGTTGTTACGAATCAAGCCACTATCTGATGCCGAGTGCGCAATGTATCTTGAAGAACCAATACCCGCAGTACAGCAAGCGCTAGAAATGATTAGAGAAAAAGGATATGTAATGATGACGCCTTTAAGAAAAGACACAAAGCTACTCAAAATGTATGAGATACTACCTGAAGGAGTTGAACATGTAAAAACCGCTGGTAGATATAATTTGTTGACTACCAAACCAGGTGACAAATTAGTCATCGAGTTGGAGAATGGTGAAGGCATACTTTATGAAATAATCGACGACCTGGTAAATCCTCTGAGAATGATCATGACATTATCTAAAGAGCAGGTAAACGAATACAAGTAATCTTTGCCTTTGTAAAAGAGGTGAGTAGGTGGAAATAGGATCTAATGTTCCCATTTCATGACAGCAAAAATGTGGATCAAGACAAAAGCTGACACTGACGGAGTTGAATACTGGTATATTGATTATGAAAAAGGTACAGTTTCTAGATCAAACCAAAAGCCAAAGTATGTGAATGTTAAGAAATGGAATGGTTCTATAGAGGATTTTTTGAAAAATAAGCAAGTAAAAATTTTAGAAATTAATGAAAACGAAATAAAATTTGAGACTGACTAGGCCCAAACCGTTTCTAGGCATGATAGGCTCATTAATAATTCGTGTCAAATATCAATTTTAGAATTTAGTTAGTTTTACTTTTTTTTTAGAAACTCTTCTTTTAATCTATCCACAAGGCGCTGTTTTCGCATTATGACTTTATTTTTCATCCCAGATTCTAAATGATGAATACCACTTGCCTTACCCCGTAAGAGACTATCTAATCTAATATCATATTGTCCTTCGACAAAATTTTTCAAACCATTCCATTCGGTAAAATCTTGTTGTAAAACTAATCCCTTC
>JAEHKQ010000274.1 GCA_016838795.1 Nitrosopumilales archaeon | reverse complement strand
CTGAAATTCTCAAATTTGATTTCAAGAAACCAGAAGAAAGAGGAATATTTCAAACAGCTACAAAGATGGTAACATATGTAGTAATAGTTGCAGAGTCTGCGGTTTACGGAATAGCAGTATATGGACCTGGAATAACAGAACCCGGCGTTCTGTATGTTCTGATCGGTCAGCTGATGGCAGCCTCGATTATTGTTATGTTGTTGGATGAGATGATCCAAAAAGGATGGGGACTAGGTAGTGGAATTAGTGTTTTCATTATGGCAGGTGTGACTCAACAAATACTATGGAGTCTTTTCAGTCCTTTGCCTGCGGGAGATGGTGGAACCATTGGAATATTCCCATACATAGCTCAGTCCATATTCAGCGGGGATCTTTCCAATGTATTTTTCAGGTCTAACCAGCTTCCAAGCATATTCGGATTGTTACTTACAGGTGGGGTTTTACTAATTCTGGTTTTTACCCAAGGAATGAAGATAGAAATTCCGATCGTTTCAACAAAATACCGAGGCTTCTCTGCAGTTTTTCCAATCAAATTGATGTATGTTTCCAACATTCCAGTCATCTTAGCATCTGCACTAACCGCAAATGCAGTTTTCATGGGTCAAATGCTTTGGGCTAACTTTAACCCGCGAAACAATAATGCATTTTTGAATATTTTGGGACAGTTTGATCCTACCAGTCCCTCTACTCCGATAGGCGGTCTGATGTATTATATGACGCCTCCAAGAGGGTTGGAGGTTGCAGCTTTAGATCCTATGAGAGCTGTAGGATACATTCTGTTTATGATTGCAATTGTAGTTGTATTTGGAAAACTTTGGGTCGAGTTAGGAGGATTATCGTCAAAGAGTGCTGCAAAAAACCTACTAGATGCAGATGTCCAAGTTCCAGGATTTAGGAGATCTAAGCAACCCATCGAAGCTTTACTTGACAAGTACATTCCATCAGTGACCTTAATCGGCTCGATGATTCTTGGTGCTATAGCTGGTATTTCGGATGTGTTAGGTGTGTTTGGAACAGGAATTGGTGTTTTACTCATGGTTGACATTCTCATAAACTACTATAATCAATTGATACGCGAACGAGTAGAAATTGTAATGCCGCGGCTTGGTGCATTGCTTGGGCGAAAGTAAGAAAATAGTTATTGTTGGTATAGCTGGTGTAGGTAAAACAACAGTTGTCAATAAAGCTGTTGAAATCTTGAAAAGTAAAAACAAAAGCGTTACCGTCGCAAGTTTTGGGACGTTTATGTTTGAGGAAGCTCAAAAAATTGGCATTAAGGACAGAGATGAACTTAGAAAACTTCCAATGGTAGAACAACAAAAAATCCAGAAAATGGCTGCTGAAAGAATTGCTCAACTAACTGATGATGTTGTTATTATCGATACACACGCCTTCATACCGACTCCCTCCGGCTTTTACCCTGGAATGCCTGAACATGTTCTAAAAATCATAAAACCCTCAAACTTTATCTCTATTTCAGCAAGCCCTGAACTCATCTTAAAGAGACGAACACAGGATGAAACAAGACAGAGAGATATGGCTGACACCAGCAAAATAAAGAAAGAACTGGCTATTCAAGACGCAATGCTTTCTACCTGTTCAGTTTTAACCGGCTCTCCGATGAAACCAATTCTAAACAATGAGGGAAAGGTTGAAGAAGCAGCTACAGACGTAATAGATGCTATAGGGCTTTGAGTATGGAAATCACAATAATCCTTCAATTTTTAGAATCGATATTCCTGCAAGGGG
>JAEHKQ010000273.1 GCA_016838795.1 Nitrosopumilales archaeon | reverse complement strand
CAGAACTGATTCAAGTTGATGAATATCAAAACGAGATTAACTCCCTGCAGAAACAAAATATAAGCTATGAAAAACAAATGAAAGATCTCAAAAACCTAAAAAATTCTTTGCAGAAAAAAGTTGATTTTCTTTATTCTGAAAATGAAAACAGCAAAATTCTTCTTAATGCAATAAAAGAAAGAAACCAAGAAAATCGTAACCAAGTGAATCAACTACTACTACAACGAGACAATTATGCACAACGAGTTTCTCAACTTAAAACAGAAAATTTTGAGCAGCAAGTGTTAATAAAATCGTCTCAAGATGAATTAGGAAAATTTGATCGAACGTTCCAAACTATATTGGATGAAAAATCTAAATCAAAAGTAATCATTAGTCAAATACAGGAAGAAAACAGTAAATTTCAAAGTAGAGTAACGGATCTCAAAGCAATCACCGATGAACAAAGGAAGTCAATGGTTGCCATATTGACTAGTTTGCATACAAAGAATCAGTTAGTAAATACACTTCAATCCAATATGGTAGACTATGAAAGCGAGGTAAAATCACTAAAGGTAGAGAAATCGCAACTAGGGGATTTAGTAGCACAACTTGAATCAGAGAACGACGACAGACTAAAATCACTTGTTTCAATTTCTGGTGCGGTTCAGGAATCCAATGAATTTATGAACTCACTAAATTATGAAATTGCGGAGTACAAGAAACTTGTTCTAAAACTTGAAGGGAAAAATACTCAATACCAAAACCAGATTAAAGTGCTTTTATCAGAACAACCAAGCTATGAAAATGTAATTACGGATTTAGGATTGGAACTTTCTAATCAAAAAGATGCCTTATTTGTATATCAAGTAAAGGTGGATGAAGCAAATGAGCTGATAAATTCACAAAACTCTAAAATTTTAGGTTATCGAAATACCATACAGCTACTTGAAAATAAAAATAGTCAATTTGAAACACTTCTTTTGAATGTAGATGATGAAAATACTGCGACTCGTTTGATTGAACAAGAGAAACTTAAATTTCATAATCTAATTGAAACTTTGAAATCTGAAAATGAGAATATGAGATTGCAGCTACGTAATTTGGAAGATATTGAACTTGAAAAACAAATTGACATTCATCAATTATCTTCAGAAAATGAGCAATTGAGATATGAGATTAATGAGCTTCAATCGGATTTAGAACAAAAACTGGTACAATTAGTAGAGTTAAGAGAGTCAGAACAATCTTTGAGCTCGGTATTCCACGATACAACTTTTGACACAATTGCAAATGAGGTTAGTCTCTTAGAATTCAAAATACAAGAATATCAAGATCAAGTTGAACATCTTAACAAACAGAATGTAGATTATCTTGTCGAGTTGAATTATCTTACTGCTAAAAATCTTGTAAATGTTGAAGAGATGTATATGCTTCGAACTGATAATGAAGAATACCGTGTTTTGTTAAATCTAATGAAAAAGGGTGTGGATTTCAATAGGCTTGATATTGTGAAGTACAATTCAATTAGAGATGGAGATTCGGGAGAGGGGGTAATTGTTTACAACAAGTTTGATGATACATTACAAAAATTACTTAGTGACACATTGTACAATATTGATACATCAAAAGAATACTTGATTTATGTTGAACCTGTGCCGGAGTGGTCTGAGGACATAAGCTATCTAGTCGATGAAGCAGTAGAATTTTGGCAAAGTATCACTGATGCAAAATTCCGATTGGTAGAATCCTTTGATGCTACATCAGCAAAAATTTCTTGGTACAAACAGCTTCCAAATGGATATGACGGTTTTGTGATTCGGGAAAGACTAGTACAAATTGGACTAGGTAATAATGACTGTGATGGGGCTTGGCGTCCATATGATACCAACTCAGTGCGTAAAGTTTTGATTCATGAAATTGGCCACGTTATGGGACTAGAGCATACCAACGACCAATCGAGCTTGATGTATCCAGTGATTCACAACGCTCGCTACTCTACAATTACAGACTCCTATACATTAGGTGCAGGTGAAGCTGTCTTTATTGGTGGATGTTCTCTAAACCAAGAGCCCTCATACCAATTTGAAGTAGTAGTGCAAGATTCCGAAAACAAAATTGATCTTTTCTTTGTTCCCTCAAAAAATGAATATTTTCAAGCTATTAATGGAAAGCCTTTCCAATATTATTCAGATCCTAACTGTTTGGGATTGAGTCGTTCAGTACAGATGGGAATTTGTGAAAGCGTCTCACACAATGCAGGTTTGTTGATAATTGCCCCAGATTCTATTAGTGGGGAACAAATTACAGTCAAGGTCTCTCTAGCTGAGAGATAAAACCAATACCATAACTTTAATTTTAGAAATTATTATCGATAGTTTATGATTGATTATTCCCTAAACATTGGAGGAAGCGAGTGGATAATCATCGTTTTTGTCGCACTAGTTTTGATTTTGGGCACCAACAAGCTACCCGAGGCGGCAAAAAAAATTGGGAAGGCTATGAACGAGTACAAGAAGGCAAAAGAGGGCATTCAAGAACAAATGAAAGACCTTACCAGCGAGAATTTGAAAATTGATGGGCCTGTAGAAAATGAAAGGAAGAAACTTGAGATGATTGGGAAATCTCTCGGCGTCGATCCAAAGGACAAAACGGACGACGAGCTTAGAAATCTAATTTCTTCAAAGATTGGCAAGCCAGAAGGCTCTGCAAAAAATTAAGTTGTAAAATTTTAGATTACAATTGTTCAGGGGTTATAGAAAACCCAACATAATCGCCTTTACTTTTTGAAAGAGCTGCAACAAAGGTTGAAAAAAATCCGTATTTTTTCTTCCGAAGCTTTAGAATTTTTTGAACTTGATCATCATCAAAAAATTTGGATACGCCAGAATGCCAGTCTCCCTTTAATTCTCCCTTAAACCTACACTTTGCAAATTTAACCTTTGGGCTATTTTTCAATCTCTTTACTTTGCCCGTTTTCTCTCTAGTAATGACTTGGATCAAGTCATCAGAGATTACAAACCAAACAGGTGTATGAACTGTTTTTCCGTTTTTTCTATACGTCTCTAAATTAATGTATTTTTCATTTTCTAATTCTTTTAGAATTTCGTTCATGATTCTAGTTTTTCCATATAGTATTTTAACAAAAACTTTTATCTTTAAAATTAAATCATTTTTTCAAACGATATACGTTTTTGTCCAATCTCTTTTTTGCAAAATTATAATATTTTTTTACAATTTCGTAACCAATGTATTTTCTACCAAATGATTTACTTACAACTGCTACTTGGCCAGATCCTGAAAATGGATCAAGTATGATATCATTTTTTTTACTTGAATATTGAATGATTTTTTCAATTAATTCAGCAGGTAGTTTTGTAGGAGTTTTTTCATCTCCTGTCCAATATTCCCTTTTGATTTCCCAAACATCTTCTTTGTCTTTATAATGTAGGCTTCGACCATCTTTTGTTTTTGATTGTTTTTTAAATCTTGAAAAAGGGAAAAACATTCTTTTTTTTGGATTTTTGCATACGTAAAGACAGTGATAGTGAGAAGTGACAAACTTCTTTTTTGTGACAACCCCGAATTGATATTTCCAAATTATGTGATTTACAGTAACAAATCCAACCTCATCCAAAGAAGATAGAATATCTTTGAGATTATTCCAGCCCGAAAATACATACATGCTTCCTGATTCTTTTAAAATTCTGTAAGCTTCTGTCATCCAACTATATGTAAAATCGTAATAATCTTCAGGTTTGATTTCGTTGTAACCTTCTATCACTCGAGATGCAGTTCTATTGTAATTTGCTTTCGAGGCTTTGAAATTAATAGCAAAAGGAGGATCAGTGATGATAAGATCAATTTTCTTGGGAGGAAGTAATCCCATTCCTTTAATGCAATCAATATTGTAAATTTTATTGGACTGAATTTTATTCAAATTTAGCTAATCTAGAATTTTCTAGTTTAATAATGTCATGAGAATAGATAAATTTCAAGATAAATTAGAATGATCCTTCCTCAATTGAAATTTAACTGTTCTACCTAGGTGCTATCTTATTTTTTCTACGGTTTGTCTCGCTAAATTCTTCTTTGAGATGTTTGGCAAGCATTCTTTCGTGTTCTTTCTTGTGTTTCCAGTAAGCGTTAAGAACTGCCTGCCTTGTCCTTGCTCGTTTCAGTGCGGTTTGAAACCTTCTCTGACTCGCTGCTACAGCTTTGGTGTAACTTCCTACTCCCATAAATTCATCGCAGATGAAACTATAGATAAACTTTCTTTACAATTCCTCTTTCATTGGGAATACAAACTAAGATCGCTTATGCTAGGATCAAAATCGTTTGTATACCAAACAATAAATCCGAAACCTTGCCTCTATGAAAAATATGAAATATCACTGTCCAAAGTGTTCCTCAAATCTAGAGATTCAGAAAACGTTTAACAGAAAAATTGTTATTTCGTGTTCAAATTGTGGCCTTCAGGATCTTTTAGAGCATACAAAAAATCCAGATGAGGTGTACCTTGATTTTCTAAACAGATTTGATGAGGGCAAACTCCCGGACGAGAGTCAAATGACACAGAGTCTAAAACAGGAGGGGATAATCCGTCAGGAAAGTGAAATTGAGGCCATGATTGTAAAAAACAAGCCTGATTTTCTCACAAAAGATATTCTATTTTCAAAAAAAGATTATGTCTCTTACTACAAGATAATCAAAAAACCAAATCCTGAAATGGGTTCCAGCGTTGAAGATGTTGGATTAGGAAAAGAAATTTCGTCGCATCTCAGTGAAATTGGAATTAACAAGTTTTACAAATTTCAAGAAGATGCAATAAAAGAAATTTTTTATGGAAAAAATGTAGTTATTGAGGCACCTACCGCATCAGGCAAAACAGAAGCCTTTCTAATTCCCATAATACAAAAAATTAAAAATGAAAACTTGTCTGGAAAAATTTCTGCGCTATTTGTATATCCCACAAAATCATTGGCAAGAGATCAGTATCCCAAAATAGTCGCGTTTGCCGAAAAAATGGATATCAAGGTATCAGTGTTTGATGGAGATACTAAACAAGCAGAGCGGACTGAAATTTTGGAAGAGCCCCCACATATTGTCATAACAAATTTTGATATTCTGCACTATCACATGATGTATCATACAAAATTTGCATCTCTATTGAATTCAGTGAAATTTTTGGTGGCTGACGAAGCTCATGTATACTCTGGAATATTCGGATCTAACGTACACTATATCATAAAAAGATTGAAGAGGCTATCAAATAAGATTCAATTTGTTGCAGCTTCTGCAACTCTTGATAACGCAGTAGAGTTTTGTGAAAAGCTGTTCGGAGAAAAAATGAAATTAATTCATGGTTCTGGAAGCAAGGGCGAAACAGATTTCGTAATGCTGTTCCCATCACTGAGAACCCAAAGAGCTTTGATGGTGGATTTGACAAAGAAGCTAACAGAAAAAAAACACAAAACAATGGTTTTTAGTAATTCCCATCTTAATTCCGAGCTTTTAGCAATGCAGGCCAAACGACTCAAGGTAAATATCAAAGTGCATCGTGCAGGTTTAATGGCAAATTATAGAAAGGCTGTTGAACGAGATTTCAAGCAAGGTGTACTTCAAGCAATTTCTTGTACTCCTACCCTTGAATTAGGCATAGATGTTGGAAATGTAGATGGGGTAATTTCTGCTACTATACCGGTTAATAGACTAATTCAAAGAATTGGTAGGGCAGCAAGAAAGGGTCAGAGGGGATATGCGTTTTTGGCTCTTGGAAATGACCCAATATCACAATACTACAAGAATCACCCGGATGATTACTTTGATGATGTTGAACACACATACATTGATCCAAAAAATCCGTTTGTGGAAGAATTTCATGTTTTAGCTATGGCGTGCGATAGACCAATCTCAAAACATGAACTGATTGAACATCATCAAGTGATCGAACGACATGTTAAGGATGGTTTCCTCATTCTACAGGAGAATAGGTATGTTCCAAATCATGACAAAATAAAATCAATGTTGGAGAATTATTCTATTAGAGGGATAGGGAAGTCAATTGATATATTTCTTGATGGAAGAAAGGTGGGGGATCGAGTTCTCCCAATTGCTCTAGAAGAACTTCACAAAGATGCAATTTACTTTCTTGCTGGAACAAGATACAAGGTAATCGAGTTTGATTATCCTGAAAAAAATTACACAAAATTACAACGAATTGCAAGAGACTATCCTTACTATACCAGAGCACTTACTACTGAGTGGCCTACTATAGAAACGGTTTATGAGAAAAGAAAGACGTTTGGTATTGAGATTGCGTTTTGTAAATTGCACATTCAGAAAACAGTTTATGGTTATGTCAACATAGAGATGGGTCAAGAAGTGACTCAAGGAAAAAAGGTTGTTCTTGAAGAACCACTAGAATATGACTTCATTACAAAAGGAATCGTTTTTCATGCACCACGACCCCTCAATGAAATTAAAAAATCTGAAGACGAGGAATATGTAGAGGCAAGTGGTTATCACGCAACAGAACATGTTGTAATTGAGGGAAGCAACATGATTACTGGTGGGGTATCCCAAGACTTGGGAGGAATATCCCTTGGCACATCTGGTTTGATTTTTGTTTACGATGGAGCTATAGGTGGAAATGGTGCTAGCAAAGCACTTTATGATAGATTTGAGCGGGCTTTAGAACGCAGTATGTATATCGTAAAAGAATGTCCTTGCAAAAACGAGTCTGGTTGCCCAAGATGTACCTTTTCGTATCGATGTGGAAACAATAATGAATTTTTGCATAAACACTCATCACTTGAAGTTTTCCAACGAATCATTGATGGTGAGGAAACAGAAATCGAAGATCCGGTCGAAGGAGACAAACCGTTCGTATAAGTTAATTTTTAATTAATGAGATTTTTCATGCAGGAAATTATTCTACAAATATTCTCAAATAATTATTGATCCCTAAATATTTCATGAAATCTTCAAAATGTTTTGTTTGCAAATGTGACACCATTTGTTACAACCAGAACGGAGTCTGTTGTACCAAGTGTGGATTTCTCTGGGAATGTAATTGTTGAATGTTAAATCATTATTGAATGAGGTGAGAAATTACTGAATTCTGAGAGCTTCCTTATTGGTAAAAATTGGGGCATGTTGATTAAAGTAATCTGGTGGTTGCTTTAAATTGCGATTTGTGATGGTTTTTACCGAGCTCCTGTGGTGTAGTTCGGCTAAGCATACTGCCCTCTCAAGGCAGTGATCTCGGGTTCAAATCCCGACGGGAGCACCTAATTTTGAATTCAAAAATAAAAAAAAGAAGTTAGTTGCTTCCAATTAGGAATATTACACTTGCAGTTGTTGTAACATCTTGCTCAGAAGAGAAGATAGGTGTAGGTGCTCCGATTGCTTGTCCTTCAGCCATAGCAAAATTTGAGAATATTGGTATTGGAGGTGGCATTCCAAATTCAGACAAGGATATTGCCTTGACACCAATAATTTTGTGATTTAGTGGTGATAATGCATTTTCTGCCTTTGCCTTTGCATTTAGAACTGCTTTAGCGATTAGTTGATCCTTTACATCAAGTTCTTTTGCCGGAGAGAGAGTAAAATTAACAGAGTCAACGCGGTTAACTCCTGCTTCTACTGCACCATCTATCACGTCAGCTGCGGAACCCAAATTATTTGTCTCAACCGTAATAGTGTTTGTTACTCTATATCCAATCAATTCTTGAGTATACTTTCCTGTTTTTTCATCACGATAGTTGTCGTAAACGGGATAAATATTCAGTCTGGAGGTACTTAGTTCATCTTCTGAAATTCCAGTAGATTTGATTGCTTCAACTACACCATTCATTAGTTGAGAATTGGATTCAAGTGCTTGTTTTGCAGTTTTCTCTTGTGTCTCAACTCCAAATGTTATGATCAACAAATCTGGTTCAACTGATGTTGTTGCAGTTCCTGTAACGGAAATTACCTTCTCTCGTGATGGAAAAGGAGTTATTTCTGCTGTGGCTTGATTATCTGCAGGTGTAAGATTTACAGCAAACGCAAGTACGAGAATAATTCCAGTAATTGCTGCTATACTTACAACTTTGTCCATGAGATTAAAAATTTTGTTTGGGTATATATGAAATGCGAATTAATGATACTGGCTACTCTAATTCTTCTTTAAATAAGAAAATTGGTATTTGGTAATAATGGGACTACGAGCTCTTTCTCTAAAACAAGAATATCGTTCTGATAGGGATGACATTATTTCAGAATTATTTGTTCCATGTTTGAGTCATTGTATTGAATATGACCGATGTATAGAATATATTTCCGTGAAAAGTCTCACTACACTTGCATTAGGTTTTGAAAATTTTGCAAATAATAAAGCAAAAATGAGAATCATTTCTGGTCACAGGTTCAGAGCGTCAGACCTCAATTATTTGACTAAATTGTTTGCTAACCACAATAGTGATTTTAGATTTAAGGGGTCATTTATTCGAGATAGCAAAATCAGGATGTTAAAGGAACTTGTAGACAACCATAAATTAGAAATTAAAATTGCAATTCCAAATTCTGAAGAGATTGTGGGTTCGTTTACAGAAACAATTGGTATATTTCTAGATGAGCATGATGATGTAGTAACGTTTTCTGGAACATCCAATCGGACATTTGATGCGCAGAATAGAAATTTTGAATCTGTAGATGTTTTTACTTCATGGAACGATAAATCTAGAGTTGAAACAAAAATTAAAGATTTTGAGAAATTATGGGAAAATAAAACAAAGTTCGTCGAGGTTTATGATTTTAATTTTGCTGAAAAAAATAATCTACTCAAATATGATACACAGTGGGCAATAGATATTACTTGAAACTTTGCAAATTGATCTTTTCTTTATTTTCCAAAAAATTAATTCGTGAAATTTTGTAATAAATTACTTCACCCCTTCGCTCAATGACAGCGATGGTTGGTTCTTTTCCCATCTGAGTGATTTGCTCAATCTTTTTTTGAAGGTGTATGATTTTTTCTTGTGTTCCTTCATTCATTCCAAAAATCAGATATTTTGCACCCTTTTCTCCAAAATGGCCTCTCTCATATACGCGAAAATCAGAGCCAAAACCAAATCCATCCTTGACAACGTATCCTCTGTTTCGCAAATCACGGTAAATCAGAAATTTTGTTAGAATGTTTTTATCATATTTTTTGCAGATTTTCATTAATGAGCCAAAATCAATGGTTTTTTTCCCTTTTTTTAATTTGAGTTTATCAGTAAACAAGAGATAAAGTGATTCAAATGGTTTTAAGAAAAATTTTTTCTGTGTAACTTCGCCATATCCTTTTAATTCTAAAGCTTGCTGCATATCCTTTACAGAAATTAGCGTATGATCTTTTACTAAATCTCCCTCCACCTGAGGCGCTTCTTCCAATTCCATTGTAGCAAAAATTAGTCCTTGCTTTCAATATAAGCATACGTCAAATTCATGATTCAGATTCAAAGAAAAATGCTTGAATTAAAGTGGATTCGTACTACCGTTAAAATATGGGCAGAAAATTGTAGTTATAAATAGTGATACAATGCACGGTGCAAACTATAGAAGAGGAAATGGGCAGCCATATACAAGGAAACAATACATCAAAGGTAAGCCACAATCTAAAATAGCAAAATTCCAAAGTGGAAAGCCGGGAGATTTTGATTATTGTGTTCAATTATCGCTTAATGAAAAACTTCAGATCACGCATATGGCAATAGAATCAGCTAGACTGGCGGCAAACAAACCTGTTGAAAAGGTTGTAGGCGAAACAGGTTTTTTTTCCAGATTGAGGATTTACCCTCATGTATTACTTAGAGAAAATAAAATGATTGCAACTGCAGGAGCAGATAGATTGCAGGAAGGAATGAGGAGGGCATTTGGAAAGGCCGTAAGCTTGGGAGCGCGCGTAAAAAGTGGTCAATGTATTATGGAGATACATGTAAAAAAGGAACATCTTGAACTTGCAAAAAAGTCACTAAAAGATTCTTGTGTAAAATTGCCAGGAACGCCGCGGATTACTGTTATTTCTTTAAAATAATCACTTTTTGTTAAACTCTAGTTTTTCAAGGATTTCTCCTTCTTTTTGTTTCAGAATACTCAGAAATTCCAAAAATTCTTGTTCAGTAGGACTTCGCTTCAAAATTCGTCTGCATTGGTAGTAAAATGAGTTGTAGAGTCTTCCTATAACAATCCCATAAGAAAATGTGCTATTCTCCGAAGATGATTTACCAAGTGACTTTACAATAGTTTGAATTTCATCCACATTTGAAAGTGCATCATTAATTTTTTGGGACATTATTTCCCAAAGTTTTTCATCCACAGTACATCTACAAACTTTCTGATTAAAAACAATGTTGAAAAGAACAGTACGCTTTACTACGATAAAGTTTCGAATCTAGAGGGACCCAGTACCTTGGTCTTATTTTAGACCCATTAACATTGGATACAAACTGTCCTTCAGAATTGCGGCAAAATATGACAATTCGTTACGGTTTAATAGAGAAAATCTAACTTTATCGAATGAGCAGTTGTAGTACAGTTTGGTTATTATTCGAGCTTGCCAAGTTCGTGACCCGGGTTCAAATCCCGGCAACTGCATTCTTTTTTAAAAAATTTGAATTTTCAATTTAATGTCTGATTTTCAGCCTGGGATTCTAATGCTTTTTTAATAACATTTAGAGCGTTAGCTGCTTTTTCAGGTTTTGGCAACTGAATCATAAAGACATTATTCTTTCCTAATTGTGAGTTAGGAGAGGACAAAGCAAGCATTGATGTTTTTGCTAAGGATTCAAAAAAATCAAAGGATTTTTTTGCGTTTAACAACACCTTTTCATGAATTCCGCCATCTGAAAAAGTCAAAGTTACCTCTACAAAAACATGGCCTAACCCATCTTGTAGAATATTCAGATTAGTATCAACAGATATTGGTTTACCCGCCACCTTTTGCATTATTTCATCAAATCGTTGTTCTGATAAAATTATGCACGGTACCTGAGTGGAATTATATTCAAAGGAAGTAATACCTTGATGCACTTTTCCCAACAATTTTTTTATTTCTTCATTTGACAAGTTCTAGTCTTCCTTGATTTTTGGAACCACTTTGTCGCTTGCGTTTATCAAAAATGGTGAGATGAATGCAGTGATTATAGTAATAATTCCTATCAATGGGAAAAGAAAAGCGCTTACCGCTCCCAAATCTACTCCGACTTTAACAATAATAATTGAGAACTCTCCTCTGGGGGCTGCCAAAGTAAATGCTGATCTTAGTGATTTCCCACGTTTTTGTCTAAAAATGAAATTACCAAGCATGTTTCCACCAAATTTCATGCCTGTCGCAACTAGAATTAGGGCTATTGCGAGAAATATGTAATTTTGAAGTTGGCTAATATCCATTAGTGCTCCTATCGAGACGAAGAAAATTGCTACAAACATGTCTTTTATTGGGCTGGAGAGAAGTTTAGAAACTTCTGCTGATTTAGATTCTGCCACAAGTACTCCTGCCAAAAATGCTCCAATTGCTACAGAAAGACCCACAATATTTGCTAGTAAAGCATAACCAAAACAAACACCCAACACACTTAGTAAGAGAATTTCTCTGTTTTCTGCAGCTGCAACCTTATCAATAAGTGGAGGTATAACTTTTCTTCCAACTGTAAATGTTCCAACAATCAAACCTGTAGCCACCATTATAACCACAAGTACACTTTCAATCGAGATGGTGCCAACTAAGGCAATCGATTGTAAAGTAGAGATCAGAATAACTGCTATAACGTCCTCAACAATTAAGATGCCGAGTATAAGGATCGACGATTCTTTTTTAATTTTATCAGCATCTTCTAAAATTTTCACAATGATTGCAGTACTGCTAATTGAAAGAGCAGCTGCGATGAATAATGAATCCATGAAGTTCATTCCAAATGAGTTAGCTACAAAAAATACCGCGACTAAGGTAGTAAACAATCCAATTGTTCCTACACCAATTGCCACCTTTCCGATTGAGCGAATTTTATTAAATGGAAATTCTAGTCCAATAACAAAAAGTAACAATATTATTCCAATTTCAGCAAAAAGATTCAATGCCGAAATGTCAGACAAGACCCCAATTCCTTCTATAGGTGCAGATGGAGGACCACCTTCTGGTAAGAACCAAGCCCACAGGGGGGATAAAGGGCCAAGCAGCATTCCTGCAAAAAGATAACCAATAATTAGCGGTTGTCTAATTTTGAAGAAGGCCAGAGTTACAATCGAAGCCAATATCATGATTAGAGCTAAATCAGTGACGAATGTTGTGTGTGGTAGTTCAGGAGTTAGTTCCTCAATTATAGTTGAAACGCTTTGACTCAGAGTGCTTTGAATGCTACCTGATGAGTCAATTTGTAAAAAATAATTTTGCATGTGATCGCAGATATACTAAATTCTTTAAAAACAGTTAGACTTTGATTCTGGTGCAGAGTGATGATTAGGTGAACTGATTGATGATGTAAGACACCTGGGGTATCTGACTGCAAATCATCTGGTTACGTCACAATTACCTAATTATTAATAGTACGGTACTGTACCGTAACATAATGATTCAATGTGGGTATTGCACAAGGAATTTCGTGGAAAGCATGAATGGTTTAATTGAAAAAACTTTTCATGAGTTGCTCCATGAGCCAAAGACCATAAACAAATAGCCGTTTTAGTTTTTTTTCCTAACTTTTTTATCAGTACCTATACTCAAGATACTATGCCAAGTAGAGTAAGACGAACTACAAAATCATCAAAAACTAAAAAAATTGTTAAGAAAGGCCCGACTCCTGCGGCACTGCTGAAAAAGGTTGCATCTGTTTCAGATTCAACGAAGACCTTATCAAAGGAGATCAGGTCCATGACAAAAATCTT
>JAEHKQ010000272.1 GCA_016838795.1 Nitrosopumilales archaeon | reverse complement strand
AGGGTTAATTTCTGATGGAGATTTTGTTAATGGAATACAGTATTTGGTGGAGCAAGGAATTATCAAAGTCTAATCCTGAAAATTCTAATCATTGTTCATTGATTTAGACCCAAAACATATCTCATAACAAGGAAATTTAATCCCAAAAACCTCTAAATTATAACTTTTCAATTAGCTATTTAATGAAAATGATAAAATTGTGGGGGTTTTGCACTTTTCATGCTCAACCCACCTCCGGCATTACACAACTATGCAGAACTGCAGTTTTTTGTAAAATTGCTGAACTTGTATAAAAGAACTATTATTGCGAACCGAGTTCGCAATTAAATTAGTTCTCTTAAACAAGTTTGTTGTAGTATAATGCATGTCAAAACAAGTACCAGTACAAATCAAGAATGGTGGTCCTTATACCAAAAGAGAACAAGAGGAAAGGAAAATCCAAGTTTACCATTTACATTTTGAAGAGAATAAATCTGCTGTTAAAATTGCAGAACTGTTAAACGTTAATCGCAATACAATTAATGACGATATTAGATACTGGCATCTACAACTTGCAAATGAGATGAAGGCCCAAAACCTGAGTGCCAAGATGACGAAACAAATACAGAGAATGGAAATTCAAAGGGATCGTTTGCTTGATGATCTTGAGAACGCTGAAAGTTTGGCTCACAAACTAAGCATTGAAAAATTTATCTCTGAAATTGATAACAGACTAGTACAGTTTTTCTCAAAGATGATTTTAAGCGGGAAATCAAACCTGGAACCAACAGTAAAACTTGAGGAGCTTAATGAGGAGGAGATAAAAGACTTTACAAGATCTCTAGTTAAAAAAAGAAATTATGTTTTCAAATCATGTAATTTTAGTGAGGAAGACGTTCAATATGAAATCATCAATCTAACAAAATGCGATATGGATAGAGCCAGGAAATTTTTTAGAAAGATGATGGATTTAGGATTAGGGCTTTGTCAAGATGATGATGATTACGATATACATAACCTTCTAAAATTTTGTATAATGCGTGAATATGTGTCAAAAGATGAATTGCCCACTCCCATGAAATAACATTATTTCTTTTTCATTAACATTTGATACGAACTGTAAATGACATTCTAATAACACTTACCAACCAGCAACATCCTTTTCACTAATCATTTTAGTTGGTGTGACCTCAACCAGCAATGATCCTTCAACAGTGTTGCGTTTTCCGTAAACTTCAGCTAATTTCTCTCCCATATATCGACCACCAAGTATTGTGTTCCATTTTAGAAGGTCTTTTTGATTATCACTAAACTTTGCAGTTCCTTGAATAATTACAAAAGCGTATGGAGGTGATTCATCATCAACACAGATACTTACTTGGGGATTATGTCTGATGTTTTTTGCCTTGACTGAACTATCCATAGTACAAAAAATGATTTTTCCTTCATTCCATACAAACCATATTGGTGCTACGTGAGGATGGCCATCTTCTCGTACAGTGGAAAGTTTGCCTGTTCTGGTTCCTTCCATTAGAAAATCGATGATTTCGTTTTCATCCATTTCTTTCATATCAAAATGGTAAGTTCAATTCTATTTAATCAAACCTGATTAAAATTAACATTTGATATGAACTGTTAACAGTTGTTATGATTTTAACCGAATAGAATGTTTTTGATGAAATTAAATGCTGAAAATATCACGTCTTTAAAGGATGTTGAATGAAATTTTCTTGAAAGTTCTCAACTGTTTCATTCTACACCCATTAAAATATTTCAATTTTTTCTTCTCTCAAACCAATTATACAGCCAAGCAAAAATGAACAAATACACAAACCCATGCACAAATCCATCAACAAGCCCCACCAAGCTACCCTCAGGACTTGCAAGCGGAATAATTTCATACCAAAAATGCATGTCTGTCCAAATTTTCACAAATTCATTTCCTTGATCTGTCAAAATTGCATGCCATGCAACGCCAAACAGGGTAAGACTGACTAAAATTCCTCCAGCAAGTCCAAAGTTTTTTGGGGTTAATAACATGTCAAACTTTGATATTTTGGATTAAAGATTCTTTGAGTTTCAAACTTGAAATAATGATAACAGCTATTAACGAAAAACCAAGAATTGCAAATGCTATTGTTCCAAACTCTGGAATGACTGTATTGTGATACGCTTCAGTGATCCCACTAAAACTAAAACCAGGATCTACTCCACCACCGATTACATAGATATTATTTTCAACGGTTGCCGACGCTAAACCATGTCGTGAAATTGGTATTGGTTGTTGTGGAAACCATCCTTCCCCTGGAACGTATGCTTCATTTTCCTCAAAGGTTTTGAGAGTACTTTCTCCACCAAACACAAAGATTGCACCACTTAGAACAGATGCGGTTAATCCACTTCTTGCTGTTGGCAAAGGATCGAGAATCACCCAAGAATCTGTTTTGTAGTCATACATTTCATTTGAATTTAGATTAATTTGTTCACCTCTGCCGCCAATCACATACAATTTTTCATCTAAAACTGCAGAAGCTAGATGTTCTCGTGGCGTAGGCATTTTTGATTTTGTTTCCCAGGTGTCTGTTTTTGGATCATAAACTTCATTTTCAGAAAGAGTAACTCTACCGAATCCACCTACAGCATATAGATTACCATCAAGAAATTGTGCAGTTAGTGCTCCACGTGCAGTAGGCATGTCAGGTCCAACAGTCCAAGTATCTGTTTTAGAATCATAAATCAACAATGAGCTAGACGGTCTCCAAACATCAAGATAGCCACCAACCACGTACAATTTTTCATTTAAGGAAGTTGCCCCTGCATGGTGCAATGACAGTGGCATTGGAGTTCCTAAATTCCATGTATTTTCTTTTGTGTCATAGATGAAAACTGTGTTAGTAGCTTCTCCTCTGTTGTTTAATCCTCCAACAACATAGATCTTATCACCAATTGTAGCTGCTTCCATCTCAGATCTTACTTCTGGCATATCAGCTAATCTCTTCCAGCCTTCTGATGGTTCTTGTGCAAATGATACTATGGGGGAAAAGATTAACATAGACAGTATCAGTAACGCTAGCTTCAAGTTTGTATAATTTAGATCTGGGCAAATATTAATTATAATAAATGGAATAATTACGAGTTTTTTCATTGAATTCGGAAATTGAATTAAATTAAACATGATATTGTAATTAGTATGGTTAGCCAGTCAGCATGGGTTGGAATTGCTATTGGGGTATTTTTTGTAGGAATAGGAGTAAGTTATGCAATTTTTACAAGTACGTATGACCCAAACACAATGAAGTTTCATAACCAAGAACTATTTGATCAAATGATGTCTCAAAATCCCAAGATGATGGCAAATTGGATGGAAACGATGATGCAAGATGCACAATTTCATGATCAGGTAATGGACTACATGGCGAAAAATCCAGAACAGATGAACCAATGGATGGTACATGATCCAAAACACGTTGAAGAGATGGCCACTGCCATGAAAGAAAATCATGACTTTATGATGGAAATGATGTCAGTTATGATGAATGACCCAGATTTAAGATTACAAATGCTAGGTCACATGACCGAAAATCCTGAATCCATGGAACAAATGAAAAAGATGATGGGGCAAAACATGATGGGTTCAGAAATGATGAATCCTTGATTAACATTTGATACGAACTGTTTAATCCTGAAAATTATTAATTCAAAGTTTAATCAAGATATAACATGAAAGCAATAGGAATTCAATTTTCTTTAGCTATCATAACATCACTGCTTATGTTAACCAATATTTCTGCCATACAGACTGCTGAAGCACATGGCGGTGTGGGAAGTCCTGGTCACGAAAGATTTGAAAGCATAACAATTACCCAACATGCTTTTGCTGAAGAATCAAAAATTCCAGATTGGGTTAGGAATATTTTCATTTGGTATGGGCAAGAACAGATCTCTGAAGACGATGTTCTCAATGCCATAACATTCCTAGTTGCAAATCAAATCATCCAGATAGATGTGGCGAATCAATCAATGGGAATGATGAATCAAGGAATGATGATGCAAAATGTGCTATTTAACGTTGATGCTCCAATTATTATGCCAATGATTGATGGGTACTACAAAGGAAACAAGGTAAACTTTGTACACACTGAGGTTTCTGATTCTGGCATGGCAGAGATGATGACTAGTATGATTAATTTTCCGACACTACACGTACCAGAATTAAAAAATATTCCAGAAGATCAAACGGCTAAAGTCTATGTCTTTACAAATGGAATACCTGGTTCAGAACCTTATGGGGGTGGACCATTCATGTTTCAGATAGATGTGTTTGACTCAATTCCAGGACAAGCGGAATACTCACAATTTAGAGTTCCATATTTAGTAACCTGGAATGAAAATGCCAAACCAAGAATTCTGACTTCAGAATCTAATATCTTAAAAGCAGAAGCAAATGGTGAATTGACAATTCAAAAGAGTGACAATGTTGTAAATGCACCAATGATAACTTGGGAAATACAAGGAGGCTATGGCGCAACTATGGCAAAAGCCTCTATGGTTCCAAGGATTTTTGAAAGCATGCAAGTTGAAGGAGAACTAACTTTTTTTGATGTGAACAACCACATTGCAGTTTTCAAGCTACATTCTGAAAATTCTTAGAATTAACATTTGGTACGAACTGTTAATGAATCTAAAATAATCCCAAAAATGGTCTGGGTCTCGATGGATTCAATAGCAAAGTTCAGGTAATATGAAATTACACTTCTTGCATTGAAATTCCATGATGTAATTTCCTGCTCTTGCAATATTCGCCCACTCTGGGTGTTCAATACTGTATTGGTATGATGGTAAATCCTTTTTCATGGCTTTTAGATAATCATCTGTAATAGTAACACATGAAATTGTTGACCATTCTTCACTTGCACACTTGGGACATTTTACCATATCTAATCAGTAGATTCTGGTTTGAAAAATCTTCTGTTTTCCGATAGTAATCATCTAAATTACTGTTCATAATATTTCATTGAAAAAGGTAAAGCTTTTCACATCTAATTTATCTTCTATAATATGGTCATTAATGATACGATTTTAGATGAGATTCTAAACTACCTTGATGATTCCTTGAAGGGATTAGTTTTACAACAAGATTTTACCGAATGGAATGGTTTGAAAAATTTTGTCGAAGGACAATATGATATTAGATT
>JAEHKQ010000271.1 GCA_016838795.1 Nitrosopumilales archaeon | reverse complement strand
TTACTTTCGGCTGAGTTTTTCCAAAGGTGTTCACCCATGCGAAAAATTGTTTTTGGATGTTATTTAAATTGATGCAAGAGATTTTCAGTTAACTTTGAGGCTGTTTTGATTGACTTTCTGAGGCTAATCTGAGTTACCGTATAGTACGGTACCTTTAAATGCGATCTGGGGGAACTATACATATGAGTCAGATTTTGGCAACCTCAAAATCCGGACTAATTCAAGAGTTTGTGATTTCTAAGAAAAAATCAATTATGATCTCTACTGTAAGTTTTGTAAAATGCAATGTTTGTGGTAAAGGAATTGAAGATGGATTTTCAATAACTGCAAAATCAATTCAAAAAAAAATCTTCTTTTTCTGTGATATACATAATAATTGAAAGACTTTTCTAAATTGGTTTTGTAATTGCACCTTCAGCGGCAGATCCTACTAAAGATGCATACTTTGCCAAAGCTCCTGACGTATAATTTGGTTTAGGTGCCTTCCATTCTTTTCGTCTAGAATCTAGTTCCTCTTTTGAAACATGAAGATCAATACTGTTTGTTTCTGTATTGATACTAATTTCGTCTCCATTCTTTACAAGCGCGATAGGTCCACCAACAAAAGCTTCCGGCGCAACATGTCCAATCATGAATCCTCGTGTTCCTCCAGAGAATCGACCATCTGTAACCATTGCTACTTTTTTTCCTAATCCTTGACCAATTAATGCTGCAGTCGTGGCGAGCATTTCTCGCATTCCTGGCCCTCCCTTAGGACCTTCATATCTAATGACAAGAACGTCTCCTTCCTCAATTTCTCCTTTTGCTGTAGCATCAAATGCATCTTCTTCTCTATCAAATATTTTGGCTTTACCAGTGAATTCAGTAATTTCTACTCCTGATGTTTTAATTACAGCACCATCTGGTGCCAGAGTTCCTTTCAAAATTACTGCGGTACCGACACTATGTATTGGTGCTTCAACTGACTTTACAATTTTTTGATCAGAAATATCAGGAATTGTAATAGAATCAAGATTTTCTTTAATTGATTTTCCTGTTACTGTCAATGTATTTTCATGAATCAAGTTCTTGTCAAGTAACTTTTTCAAGATAAATGGAATTCCTCCTATCTTGTCCAAACTATTCATCACGTAATTTCCGCCTGGTTTCATATCTGCCAGATGAGGTGTCTTTTTTCTCACTCTTTCAAAATCATCATAGGTTAATGTTATTCCCACTTCGTTTGCTAATGCTAACAAATGTAAAATTCCATTCGTAGAACCTCCTACCACATTTAACATAGTAATGGCGTTTTCAAACGCCTCAAATGTTAGAATATCCCGAGGACGAATGTTTTGTTCTAATAGTTTTGCACATGCTTTACCAGTATCATATACTATTTTCCCTCTCCTATCATCTTCAGCTGGTGGGCTAGCACTGCCTGGCAATGCCAAACCAATTGCTTCAGAAATGGAAGCCATGGTATTTGCAGTAAACATTCCTCCACAAGAACCGGCGCTAGGGCAAGCAGTATTTTCTATATTCTTGAGATCCTCAAGTGAAATTTTCCCAGCATCATATTGGCCAACTGCTTCGTATACATCAACTACTGTCAGTTCACGACCATCCAGCATTCCTGGCATTATTGTTCCACCATAGACAAACACTGATGGTACGTTTAGTCGAGCCATTGCCATCATTGTACCAGGTAAGCTCTTATCACAACCAGCAATTCCTACTAGTGCATCATATTGATGTGCACGTACCATTAGTTCAATAGAATCTGCAATCACTTCACGAGATACTAATGATGATTTCATTCCCTCATGTCCCATTGCAATTCCATCTGACACTGCTATTGTACTAAATTCACGTGGTGTTGCACCGCCATCTAAAACACCTTCTTTTGCCTTAAGTGCAAGTTTTGGAAGATGAATATTACATGGTGTAGCTTCATTTCCTGTGTGACAAACTCCAATGAATGGTTTTGATAAATCATCATCATTTAGCCCCATGGCTTTGTACATTGCTCTATGAGGAGCTCTAGCTGTTCCTTCTACTACATTTCTACTTGAGATTTTCATAGTATAACATACTCAAATGGGCTGACTATAATTTAGAGTTTTTTTAATTTTTTTACCTTCGAATTAATTGATTATCTAACTCAAGTAACTG
>JAEHKQ010000270.1 GCA_016838795.1 Nitrosopumilales archaeon | reverse complement strand
TTACATTTGAAGTAATGTTTCCAGATGCAAAGAGGTAGAAGAAATGGTAACTGCAAAAGGAATTAACCTATTCTATGATTCTGTTGAAAACAGACACCTCTGTTGTGGGATACGTAAAGTACATCCATTAAGAAAGATGTTCCACATCATAAGCTGCTCGATAAGAAATATCCCAGCATTAGTTGTGAACCATGTACTTGAGCAATTAAACCAGGTGAGGATCTTAGAGCAGGACGTTGATGGTGGGAATCAAATGAACATAAAGAATGTGGTCTTCACATGGATACTGGTGCATAGATAGAAATGTCAGAAAACATTGTTGGAATTAACCCACACGGTGGAAAGCTAGTAAATCGATTAACAAAAAAAGATCCTTCTGGCCTGTTTTCAATTTCTATTAGTCAAGATTTAGCAAATGATGTAGAGAATATAGCTGATGGCATCTTTAGTCCTCTTGAAGGATTTCTAGGACAAGATGACTTTGAACGAGTAGTTTCCAAAGGACGATTATCTAACGAAATTGCCTGGACGATACCTACAGTTCTAGACGTTGATGAAGAAACTTCTAAAAAAATGAAGGAAGCTGGTGATGTACTTTTAAAAAATCCAGACGGAACTGGCATAGCAATTCTTCATGTTGAGGAATCATTTTCATTCGATAAGGAAAAGATGGTGCAAGGTGTCTATGGTACTATTGATGCCAAGCATCCAGGCGTGGCAAAAACGCACTCCATGAATGATTTTTTGATAGGGGGCAAGATTGATTTCATCCAAAGGCCTGATGATACAGAGATTCGAAAACACCGAATGACACCTCTTCAAACTAGAAAGGCCTTTCACGACGCAGGATGGAAAACCATTGTAGCCTTTCAAACTAGAAACCCACCACACGTTGCACACGAAATGTTGCAAAAAACAGCAATCACAACAAGAGACGGTGTTTTTGTTAATCCATTAATTGGAAAGAAAAAATCGGGAGATTTTGTTGATGATGTTATTGTAAAGTGTTATGAAAGTTTAATTGAAAATTATTATCCAAAAAACAGATGTCATCTAGCAACACTACACACCGAAATGAAGTATGCTGGACCAAAGGAAGCAATACATCATGCTATCATGAGACAGAACTATGGGTGTACACATATTATCATTGGTAGGGATCATGCTGGTGTTGGTAACTACTATGATCCATTTGCGGCTCACAAAATTTTTGATAACTATCCAGATCTAGAAATAACCCCCGTCTTCTTTCCTACATTCTTTTATTGTAAAAAATGTCTCACATTTACAACCCAAAAAGCATGTCCACATGATGCTGAATCAAGAGAACAAATCAGCGGAACAAAACTACGAGAGATGATTCAAGAAGGAAAAGCTCCGTCTGAATACATTCTACGTCCAGAGGTAGCAAAAATTATTCTAAACCATGCTAAGCCTTTTGTTGACTAGATATTTATTCGCACCAAGAAGGAAAAACTCATGAAGTATTTTTTAGCAATTATTCTTTTAGCAATCATTCTATTCAATCCAGCATTTGCTCAATCTAAAAATCCATCACTAATTGTTTACAACGAAGAAATTCCTTACTATGATTTCAATAGAGTTGCACGTGATACTGTAATAATGGAGTTCGATG
>JAEHKQ010000269.1 GCA_016838795.1 Nitrosopumilales archaeon | reverse complement strand
TAATGTAAATAAAATTAATTTTTCTCTAGTTTTTTTGGCTTTGCCACCACTCCTCAAACCTTGTGCACTTGTTTTGTGAATTTAGCTTTACCAAAAAAATTCCATCAAGCTTGATCTGTGTAGTTTGGTTACGCAAAAATGATGCTGCAAAGTGTGCAATTCCTAGGTCTTGATTTACAGCAAGGATTTTGTATTGAAAGGAAACGTCTTTTTGTGTCTGGACCACTCCTTGCCAGTATTGTGTGATAGAATAAACCCCATCAAAGGGAGCTGAAAATGGTTTTTCAAGATACTTTGCATCTTGCGCAAATAAATCCCGAATTAGTTCTGGATTTCTTTCTGTCCAAGCTTTGCTATACAGATCCAGCCAAGCCTTGAAAGAGTCATGATCCATGTTAATAGTAGATAATGTGATTATCTAATTTGAATAAACCCAGTCTCTTCAAGAACTCATCTCAATTATTTATTCAATATCTTTCCTAAAAATATAATCATAATATCCTGAGATAACCGTTCGTATCAAATGTAAACAAAAAGAAACAAGTATGTAGGAGAAAAATAGAAGATTTGTGATGATACCGTGTTCTTGCCCATGTGGTTGTAATAGTACATCAACCGAAGAGATCTGTCCTGATTGCAAAAACGGTGATTGTTTAGGCATTAAGAGGTAAGATTCGTACTAAGGAGAAGCTGTTTTTGAGACATTATATAACGAAATAATGCAAACTAATCCCACAGTATGACAACAACAAATACGAAAATCATAATTGTTTTAGCTGTTGCTGGCGGACTAATAGTTTTTGGTACCAATTTTCTTCCTGACTTGATTCAAGAAGAATCAGAAAAAACCGTATCAGTTGGGTATCATTATGAAACAAGTTTTCAAATTGGCCGTCCATCACAACCTGCAAATCAAAAATCCATGGCATCATCTTTTTCATTAGGTGGTGATGAGCAGTTCATCACAAGTAATCCTGTTGATCTTTCCCAGATTAATCGAATCTCAAAATTTCGAAGCTGTATTGGGCATGATTACAGCGGAACAAACTCAGAAGGCCAGCAGGAATCAAATCGTTCAATGAAGCATTATGTGGAACCAATTAATTCTCTTGCTGGAACATCTGGTGAGCTTCAAGTTTTTGCTCCATTCGATGGAAGAATAACACAAGCTAAATCAGAGAGCAGGGGCCAACAGGTTTGGATTTCTACATCTAATGGATGGCATTTTATTTTCTTTCATGTAGATCTTTTAGAACAATTTTCAGTTGGCTCTTCTGTGAATTCTGGTGAACATATAGGATATGCAAATTTGTTGATGGGGGCAGCAAACTTTGACATTGGTCTAAAACAATTTGGGCCCGGTAATCAAGTTTTTAATTCTCCATTTCTATACATGGATTCTGCTGTTCTGGATGAATACTTGGAGAAAGGATTAACACTTGAGGATGTGATTATTTCAAAATTTGAACGTGATTCAAGCCCGTGTAACTTTGCTGAGGAGAGTTATGATGAGCGAGAATTTGTAGAGTTAATCTGATGTTTCTAAGAATTAAGAATTTTCAGGATTAACATCCATATTTTTGTGCCCATTCATCATTCCTATATTCACTTTCATCACAAAATCTAGAATCAATAACAGCAAGATTTGTTTCCAATAATTCTTCGTTTAATAGTAATCCACCACAAAAAACCAGTCCAATAACTCTACCAAAAGAATCCCCAGTCTGTCCATCATCTTGATCAAAAATTATTCTTGAATTTACTGGGCATAGATTTGCAGTAAAATCTTTCCCTGCCTCATAAAGCTCTTCTCCTCTTTCTTGGGTATTGGTTAGTGACAAACGAATACGGATAGGTTCTCCCGTAGACAAATGCTTCACATCCATAGTATCCCCATCAATAATTTTTGTTACTCTAGCAGAATAACAAAATGGTTCATCCTTACAAATATCTAGATCTTCAAAAACTTTTGATTCTAACCCAAATTGTATTACAATAGAGACTAGTACAATAATTATTCCAATCCCTATTCCTATTTTCTTAAACTTACCCATATGCCAATTTTCTAAATCAATCTAAGAATTAAGAATTTTCAGGATTAAGATAGCCTCGAAATGAACTTGAAGATTTCCTTTTCCTTCTTAATCGCACTTCCCAATTTTCGCAAATCCTTTTCATCTATCATCAAAGGAACTCGACTAAACCTTCCTTTGTTGTAGGAACAGAACCTAATCGCTCTATCACCATTATCAAACTGTAAAAGCTGGACAGTTGGTTCGTGATATTGAGAAGTGATAAACGCCTCTTTTACTACCATCCCATTGCCCCAAGGCATTTTGAATGGACGTGGAATCTTTCTCATTAAACAAAGAACCATTCCGTTTTAGTTAAATCTGATCTTAACAATTCGTATCAAATGTAAAACTCCCTGTATAGGATTTACTAAATTAGTTTGAATCTTTCATAATTTCTTCCACTCTAATTTTTTGCTCATTCAGTATCACTTCAAATTCTTTTCTAAGACGGTCAGTTTTTTCACGCTTCGAAACATCATCAAGATCCGAGAATTTAATTGCATTCATTTCTTGTACAATTGCGTCCATTTTGGCTGTTGTTTCAAAAATTATAGAATCAAGCCTTTGTTGTGTTTCAGGTTGCAATAACTAATACTAACCAATCATCATAGTTAACAGTTCGTATCAAATGTTAATTAAAACGAGAATTTAAGATACAGGTTTCGTAATCTGTACTAGTATTACGAAATAATTAATTATCTACTAACAAGTAGGAAGGAAATCTAGATTATTTTCATTCATGTCGTCAGGATTAGTTGTAAGAAACCATCGCTTACTTTCAGGATGTTGCTTCTTGTGAATTATTGCCCTTTGGTAATTTTCTAGGGCGTAGAATGTATGTCCACGATCTATCCAAGCGATAACTTCGCTAATTGATTGTATGCCATTATCTTGTACTTCAACGTGCGTTATTCTTCCTTCACTTTCTTGTATGCAAGTTATTAGTAAATTTGCCACATTTCATATTTTAAGTTCTATTATTTTAGTACACTGTACATTCATACAGATTCATTTACCATCCCTCAAAATCTTCTGGTGGTTTCATCGGTTTTATCTTAGTTTGTTTAATTCTAAAATATGTTTTTAATCTATAATATTTTTTTGTCTCAGTTACTCTATTTTGTAAGTTATTCCAGAATTCTTTATCATCATAACAACATTTTGTATATTTTCTACAGTTTGGAAACTGCCATTGTATAGGAACGATTATCTCATCCATGCTAAGATCATGTGTTTT
>JAEHKQ010000268.1 GCA_016838795.1 Nitrosopumilales archaeon | reverse complement strand
GTTTTCGGATCTAACATCCTATGTATCAAACCTGGAAATTGTTCTGGCTCGTACATACTTCTTGGCAATGTTCTTGCAGCTTGTTCCAAGCTAACTCTACCACCAAGACTAATAGACGCTACGATGTTTTGAATTGTCACTATAGCTTCCTTTTTTATCTTGATTCCGCCCTTTCTTAACTTTTGAACCACCATTTTTACTGCCTTTCGTGCCAACTCTTCTGATTTCGCGCCCGTACATACCATCTTTCCCGTTCTGAAAAGTAGTGTAGCTGTCTTTGGGTTTTTTAGTCTAAACACAGCACCTGGAAATGTGTCTGGATGCCATTCTACATCAGGAAATTTTTTTTGGATGTCTTTGAGATCTAGTTTTTGATCAATTGTTGCTGATGCAACAACATTTTCAATGCTGATTATTGGTTTAGTGAAAGGCACTGTTCTTTGGCTTTAATGAACCGTAATTTAAAACAAAGTTATAAAAATCGGTCACCTAGACGCAAGATATGGTCATGTGTGACAAATGTGATCAAGAAAAGCATGATCAGTGCTTGGGTAAGGCTGGTATGTTTGACTGTGATTGCAAGTGTCTCAAATCTTAGTTTTTCTAGAAAGTCATTTTCTAATTTCTAATAGTATATTCTCATCTTGCCATGTAATGTTATCCATATCTTCATAATTTTTCAAAATATTTTTTCTAAATTCATCCAAGTAATTTCCAAATGCGCCATCATAAAATTCAAAAGTAGAGTAGTGCTTATTCTTTGCTTGTTCTACAAGCCTTTCTAAACTAGAGGTCCTATGATACCCAAATACTTTGGTAGAATAAATCTTCATGTCGACTTGTTGAATATAGCTTTTCAGTTCATCCAATTCATACAACCGGTTTTCAATCTTAGTAAATAACGGAAAGTATTTGCCCCAGATGCTTCTTGAATTTTGATTTCTTAGCCGTGTGTAAATAAATAAATGGCCATCCTCTTTGAGTGACCTTGATGTTTCTCCTAAAAATTTTTGAATATCAAAATGATGTATGGCGTTAAACGTTACAATACACTCCATCGAGTCACTTTCTAGGGGCAGTTTGTTGGCATCACCATGTTTAACACAAAAATTCAGAGTATTTTGTTCAGTCAAGTAATCCTCCAAACAACTTAACATATCTTCATTGGTGTCAATACAGTGAAGAAAGCAGTCATCACCAAAACATCTCAGAAGTTCTAGTGAATATCTTCCATCACCGCAACCAACATCTGCCAGGTTGATTTTAGTTTTTCCGTTTAGTCTATTTTTAATGTGTAAAATTGGTTTTGTGTCAGTTGTTCTCATACCTCTATATTTTGAGGCAATCTTTGAAAAGTGATCATACATGATTTTCTTGTCAACTGTTAATTCAGTTTTAGTGTACTTTATATCACGAATTAACCAGAGTGACTATAAACTTTTAATCACTGTTTTCGTCAGGTCTTCAATTGTTTTATACTATAAAGTAGAGATGTATCAATCTGGAAGTTAAGTAACAAATTTTTAGTTGAAAAGATAGATTAATTATATTACTAACCTGATAAATTATATGGCAACATACCAAGTTCATGTGATCATTGAAAATAAACCAGGAATACGTGATCCTGAAGGGGATACAATTCTTAACGATTTGGTTCTAAAAGATAGTTTTTCATCCGTATCAAAGATTCGTTCTGCTAAGATGTTAAAATTTGAAATTACAGAAAAAAACAAAAATCTTGCCAAGAAAAAAATTCAAACCCTCTGTGATGAATTAAGAATTTACAATCCAATGGTCAGTAAAATTTCAATAGAAGCTTTTGACGATTAACCAGTATTTGCTTCTAAATTTTCCATTGTCCCATCAATCAAAAGTTTACTTCGTAAAAAAGATGTCAAATCAGTTTGCGTAATAGCACCAACTAATTCACCATTATCAATCACCAAAAGTCTTCGAATTTTATGGTTCAACATTTTTTGTATTGCGTCTTCAATTTTGGTGGTTGGTCCAACAGATCTATATTTGTAGGACATGATCTCACTTAATGGAACTTCGGATGGCAATTTATTTTGCGCAACCAGTTTTTTAACAAAATCCCTTTCTGTCACGACCCCAACTGGTTTTTCAGCCTCAACTATTACTAGAAAACTAATGTCTTTTTCTGCGAGTATATGTGCTGCATCAAGCGCAGTTTTATCCTGCTCTATGGTAACTACATTTTTCGTCATAATATCTCGTACTTGACCCATGTTACTCGTAGCGAATTTTTTTAAATAAAATTTTTTTGGTTTACTTTCAATTAAATACGGCTTAAATTGAAAATAAATGTGAAAGTTGGGATCATAGTTTTCCCAGGGAGTAATTGTGATCGGGACATGTTTCATGTTTTGACTGATGTTTTTAATCTAGACGCACAGTTTTTTTGGCATGAAAAAAACTTGCCTAGTGGAATTGACGCTGTTGTTTTACCTGGTGGTTTTTCATATGGTGATCGTCTAAGAGCTGGAATTATTGCGGCACATAGTCCAATCATTAAAGATGTTAAAAAATTAGCAAATAAAGGAATTCCAATTCTAGGCGTTTGTAATGGATTTCAAATTTTAGTTGAATCTGGCTTATTGCCTGGCGTTCTTTTAAAAAATAATTCTCTTAGCTTCATGTGCAAGTGGATAAATTTGATAGTAGAAAATAATATTACTCCATTCACTAACAAGTTGAAACTCTATCAAAAAATTCCAATCCCAATTGCGAATGGTGAAGGAAGGTATTATGCTGATGATTCAACGCTAAAAAAACTCAAAAAAAATAATCAAATTGTTTTTCGATATAGTAAAGTTGTAAATGGATCTTTATTTAGAATTGCTGGCATATGTAATGAAGATGGTAATGTGGTTGGTATGATGCCACACCCAGAACGTGCTACAGAATCTGTGATCAATCCAATAGATAGTAAACCATCTTCACTAATCTTTGAATCACTTTTGAGTAGTATTGGTGCGTAACAATGAATCTCAAGACACAAGAACTCGCTCATCTCAAATCCAAAATAAAAAGAGAACCAACAAATACAGAACTTCAGATTGTAGCAGCTGAATGGTCAGAACACTGTTCGTACAAATCATCTAAAAAGCATCTCAAAATGCTACCAATGAATGGACCATTAGTAATTTCTGAAAAAGGGTTTGATTCCGGCGTTCTAGATGTTGGTGATGGCTACGTTGTGACTGTACATATTGAAAGCCATAATCATCCTTCAGCTGTTGAACCATATGGTGGAGCAGCGACTGGCGTTGGCGGTGTTATTAGAGATATTCTTTCCACTGGTACGCGACCAATTGCAATTTTAGATGGGTTGAGATTTGGAAATATTGAAAAAGATTCTCAAGCAAGATGGCTTTTCAAAAATGCTGTGGTTGGGATTGCAGACTATGGAAACTGTTTAGGTATTCCGACAATAGGTGGTGAAGTAGAATTTGATGATTCTTACACAAATTATGCACTTGTAGATGTTGCAGCAATTGGTTTTGGGAAAAAAGACAGACTGATTAAAAACCATGCAAAAAAAGACGACGTTGTTGTTTTACTTGGTGGTTCAACAGGACGTGATGGAATTGGCGGCTCGCAATTTGCCTCAGATTCACTTGAATCTGAAGACAGATCAGCAATTCAAATACCTGACCCATTTATTGAAAAATTAATTATTGAAGCCATTCTTGAAGCGAGGGATCACAAATTGATCAAGGCGATGAAAGATTTAGGTGGTGGTGGCCTGTCGTGTGCAATTTCCGAAATAGCAGATTCACTTTCTATTGGAATTGAACTTGATGTAAATTCTGTTCACACTCGTGAACAAGATATGAATATTGATGAAATAATGATTTCTGAGTCTCAAGAAAGAATGTTAATAATTACAGATAAGACAAAACTCAAAAAACTTGAAGAGATCTGCAAAAAATTTTGTATTAAATGTTCTGTAATTGGTAAAGTTACTTCTAACC
>JAEHKQ010000267.1 GCA_016838795.1 Nitrosopumilales archaeon | reverse complement strand
ATTCTACATGCCTCTTTAGCTCCAGTCATAATTGGTAGAGAATCTGCTACATCCTTACAAGTTTCAAAACTTAATCCGCGCAAAGCGTCCACTCTTGTTTGAAGGCCTTCTTCCCAGTTGATTGCTCCTTGGATACCTTTTTTTGTGATTTCCCAAATCTCATTCTCTTTGTTTATTTTTTCAGCAAGGAGAGGAAGATATTCACCATCAAAGAGAACGCCTTCTACATCAAAAATTACAAGCAATTATTTTCTGATTTGAGGACTGAATTTTAATTATATTAAAGTTTAAGATTTTTTTAAGATCGGATACCGCTAGTAATAAATCAAACATCATAACTCTACTTTCTATGGCAGAGCTTGAGCACAAATATGAAGTCGATATACATCAAACCGAGGAAAGGCAAAAAATACCAGATAGTGTCAAAGAAGAACTAAAGAAATCAGGGATGATGGATGAAAAGGGCAAGCTCAAACTCAATGGTGTCAGTCCTAAAATGCTCAAAAAAATGAAGCAGGAATATGTTGAGTGTCCTGTGTTAAAGACCGACATACATTTTGTTCAGTGCTTTGTCTGTCCAAACTTTCAAAGTAGAGTGATGGGCAAAGTTCTTTGTAAGGGAGATCCCCTGTAATACAAGAAAAGCTCATTAGTGAACATTCTCATCAAAAACCAGTTTGAGTAAAGAGGACGTAGGAATTACAGCTTCAAAAAAAGATGATTTTAGTGAATGGTATACGCAAGTTGTTTTGAAAGCAAAGCTGGCAGATTATGCGCCAGTCAAGGGATTTATTGTTCTAAGACCTGATGGGTACTCTATTTGGGAATCAATAGTTAAGACACTGGATGCCAAATTTGCAAAAAGAGGAATCAGGAATGGATTTCTGCCTGTGTTAATTCCCGAATCTCTTCTTAGAAAAGAAAAGAAACACTTTGCAGGATTAAATCCGGAGGTCTTTTGGGTGACTCATTCTGGTGACAACGAGATAGGTGACAAGCTCGCTCTAAGACCCACCTCTGAAACTTTGGCCTATTCTTTGTATTCTAAATGGATTAATAGTTGGCGTGACCTTCCTTTGAAAATGAATTTCTGGAATACTGCACTGAGAGCAGAAATCAAGGGAACCAAGCCATTTCTTAGAACCTCTGAATTTTTGTGGCAAGAGGGACACACAGTTCATGCTACACAAGAGGAAGCGGAAAAAGAAGTGATGGCAATTTTAGATATTTACAAAAAAACTGTTGAAGATGACCTTGCAATTCCTGTACTAACTGGCAAGAAGAGTGAGAGTGAAAAATTTGTTGGTGCAGTATACACTACAACAATGGAATCCATAATGCCCGATGGTAAAGCGTTACAGATGGGAACATCTCACTTTCTCGGTCAAAACTTTTCAAAACCATTTGAGGTAAAATATTCTGAT
>JAEHKQ010000266.1 GCA_016838795.1 Nitrosopumilales archaeon | reverse complement strand
TTCAGAAGAATTACTTAAAGAACATGAGACAAATTGGAATAAAGCTAGGTTGGCATATCATAAATTAATTCAAACAGAAAAAGATGGACAACCCATTGAAGACATTGACTCAACATTATCACAAATAAAAAGCGAATTTTTAAAAGCGATAAACAAAAATCTGAACACGCACATGGCCTTGGGTGCACTTTATAGACTGGTTACTGTTTGTTTGGCAAACGAAGAACATTTGACAAAATCACTATCTGAAAAAATAATTCCAATATTTGAAGAAATGATGAATATCCTTGGATTAAGAATAGAGAAGGTTTCTGACGAGGAAAAGGGACATATTCAGAGCCTAATCAAGCAGCGGGAAGAGTTCAGGCAGCAAAAAAAGTATGAAGAGGCCGATGAAGTCAGAGACAAATTAGCTGCCAAAGGCATTGAATTGAAGGATGAAATCCATCAAACTATTTGGATGAAAAAAGAGTGACTATTTTTTCGATGCACTGATCAGCGATATAACATCTCTATCTCTGAGCTGGTATGTTTTAGGTAATCTTAGATTGTATCTCAAGTCTTTGGCATAGAGTAGACCTTTTGTAAGATCAGAGTGAATTTCGTTAGCTAGATCCGTAACTGTTGCACCATCTTTAAGAAGTATTAGGTCAGGTAGAACATTTCCTTTTTTATCTGAAAGTTTTTCTTCGTTAGCAACTGGATAAATTGAATTCATTTTTAACAACTTGAATACTGCAACGTTAATAGCAAATTGAACTCCTGTTCGCATGTATTCACCCATGATGTCCTTTTTGATAAAATCTAACGCGTTTTTCTGTCTATCATTTAATTCTTCAGGTTTTAAAATTTCAAATTGTTCCGAACCAGGAGAGTATTTAATCAAGCCTTTCTGTTCAGCTCTTCGAAGACTAAGTTCACTGTCTGCACTTGCTGGAACTGTTATGATATCAGAGAAACGTTCTCGTAATCTTGTAAAATTTTTATCAGCTCCTTCTACGTCGATTTTGTTTGCCACAATTAAAGTTGGTTTTGATATTTTTCTTAGATGTGAAACAAATTTCTTACTGTCTTCAATTCCAAAATCATCAAGTTTTTTGTCATCAAGATTTATTGCTTTAAGAGTATCTTTCACGTGTATTTTTTTTGTTCCTAAACCACGATACAAATCAGTAATAGCATCAGTTAAATCAGTTCCAGAACTAATCAGTTTGGATAATTTTTCTCTGTTGCCTTCAAAGATTTTATGATACCACATGATCAGTTCTTCTTCGATATCTGCAAAATCTGAAACTGGATCTCCAGAACCTGCTTCTGAAATCTTTCCTGTTGTGTCTATTCCTCCAGATACATCAACTACGTGTAGTAACACATCTGATTGTGCAGCGACGGAAAGGAACTGATTTCCTAGTCCTTTACCCTTCCATGCATCTTTGATCAGGCCTGGTAAATCAATCAGTTCTATTGGAATGTATCGCCAACCGTCTACACATTTGGAGTTGTTTGGATTATCTTGTACCTTAAACTCTGGATGAACACAAAGCGTGATGGCGTTAGCCATAGCTGATTCTGGTTTTTTTGTAGTGAATGGATAAGTAGAAATTTCTGATGAAGAAAGACTTGCAGAATTAAAAAAAGTAGTTTTACCTGTGTTAGTTTTTCCTATTAGACCAATTTTAATAGGCATGGTTACATTTCCAATTTTGATTATTTATCTCTGCCTAAGAAAATTAGTCTAACTTCTCTTTTAGTTTTTTACAACTGTGTTCCAATTCTTTAATTGACCATTCAATTTCTTCTAATTCCTCTTTTGAAAGATCATCTTCCCATTTATCAAGAATTGTTCTAGAGATTTGCGCACACTGATATAACAAATTCCAATATGGATGATGTTCAGCTACAGTATAAGCGAGTTCAGTTATGTCATCAAGACCGTTTTGTGCTTTTGACAGTGAATCAATATTTTCACCGAAAATTTTGATTATGTTTGATTCTAAATCGCTTTCAACCTTTAACTGAGTTTTTTTTTCTTCAAAAGATTTTACAAGTTCTAAAAGTGAATCATTAAAATCCTTAAAAGATGTCATGGTTAGAAAAGTCGTTGATGTTCAGCAAGCATACATCTATTAAAAACTACTTTGATTCCTTCTTTTCTTGCTAATTCTTCTGCTTCTTGGTTGTGTATTCCTTCCTGAAGCCAAATTACTTTAGGTTTCATCTTTATGGCTTCTTCGACAACAGGTAGAACTTGGTCAGATGGTCTGAAAACATCTACAATATCTATTGGTTCATCGACTTCAGTAACGCTTGAATAACACTTTTTGTTTAAAATTTCGCTTGACATAGGATTGACTGGCAGAATATTGAAGCCTTGTTCTGACAGATACTTTGGTACAAAATGGGCTGCCTTTTCAGGGTGTCTTGACATTCCGATAACAGCCACATTTTTGAGAGAGAAAATTTGTTTTATTTCATCATCAGAATGATCATCCTTTTCCATGTTTTTTCATAATTTCAAATCAATTTTTAATTTTTGCATTGAACAAGGCTAAAACTGAGGTATTGATCCCAAAAAATCTCGGTCTACTTTGTTTTTGTCAATGCGGATAAAGTAGTCCCCACTTACACGTAAAACGTTAACCAAATCACCAGGTTTCCAGCCTTTAAGACTGTGAAATATTGTCCTGTAGGTTTTACCACTTTTGACATTATGATAAATTTGTGAACGGTCAACCATTTTGGGTTCACTGATGACGCCCTCATCATCAGTGTGAAACTTTACCTCCTCAATCAGATGGTTCTTGCCATACCTGACTTCTGAAATTAAGTAGTCTGCCCATTTGGTCATGTTTCTTCTGTAAAGAGGGGTTAAATTAGAATTTCGTTTTTTAATCTTAAACTTTATAGTTACATTAACATCAATTTTTTTGTGGATGATGCTGGTGGAATGAATGATGGCGGTTTCGATATTGATATTGGATTTTAATTGATCTGCACATCATTCGATAATGTTTCTTTAGTCAAGATAGTATCTTTTTTAAAATCACACAATTCAGAATATTTGTCGGGTCAAGATCTTAGTGACGTACTGAAAATTAGCAGAGTAGCAGTGTGGAAACACATCAAAAAAATTCGTTCCTTAGGCTACAAAATTGAATCAAAACAAAAGCTTGGCTATAGACTGCTCAATAATACAAAGCAATTACTACCATGGGAAATAACTGATGGGCTAAATACCAAGTTGGTTGGTAAGCGAGTTTACTATTTTGATACAATAGATTCAACACAAAATTTTGCCATCAAGATTGCGCCGAATCCTATTGAGAATGGTGTCGTGGTTATTTCTCAAAAACAAACTAGAGGAAGGGGAAGATTTGGTAGAAAGTGGTTATCTCCACAAGGTGGAATTTGGTTATCAATAGTACTCCATCCAATGTTTGATATTTCAGTGACAACTCTATTTCCTATTGCAGCTTCTCTTGCATTAG
>JAEHKQ010000265.1 GCA_016838795.1 Nitrosopumilales archaeon | reverse complement strand
TGCTAGTCTATTTTTTAATCCCCAATCCATTTTTCATCGATTTTGAAACAAATAGTTTGCATTCTTAAGCCTTTCTCATTTTGTGATTATTATTTTCATTGAGTCTGAACCATTATGAGCATGATCAAATGCTTTTTGGGTTTCTGAGATTGAATATTTATGCGTGATCAAGTCTTTGACAGATACCCTGCCAGATTCTATTAGTTGTAGAGCTTCTTTAGTATTGGAATCTGATGCCGCATAACTTGTTGTTAATGTGATTTCCTTTGAGTAAATTTTACTCATATCAATATTCATTGCATCACCTTTGGATGGTACGCCAAACATCATTATGGTTCCACCTTTTCTCACAAGATCAATTGCAGTATCAACAGCTTGTAAATTCCCAGTAGCTACAATTACTATATCCACGCCACAATTATCTGTGTCATTCAGGATTTTTTCTGTTTTTGTAGAATTGTTTGAATTTATGGCATCAGTTATTCCAAATTTTTTTACAAATTCTAAACGAAAGTCATTGACATCTAAACAATAGATTTTTTCAAAACCTTTGTCTTTTGCCAACATTACGTGCATTATACCAGTAGGGCCAACTCCAAAAATTGCTATCGAGTCACCTTTTTGAAAAGAAAATTTATGCCATGATCTAACACAACAGCCTAGAGGTTCAATCATGGCAGCTTCATCAAAGCTCATAGAATCTGGAATTTTTAGGACCCCATCATGAGAAACATTCCATTCTGGAACCAAATACTCTTCGGCTAACCCGCATGGAAATAGATTAGTTTCATAGTATTTTGGGCACATTGTTTCATTACCGTGTTTACAAAAATGACATGAATAGCATGGGACATGATGATGTGTAAAAACTCTATCACCTTTTTTGAAATTTGTAACTTTTTCATCAACTTCAGAAATTATACCAGCCGGTTCATGTCCTAACTTTATTGAAGGTTGGCCATACTTCCCAAATACCTTTTCTAAATCAGAACCACAGATTCCACAAGATTCCATTTTTACAAGAATATCGCCAGAACCTAAAGTTGGTTTTTCTATCTCATCTACAGATATGACCGATTTGTCTTTGACAAAAGCGGCTTTCATACACAAACCAGGTTTTTTGAATATAAGTAGATTTGAGCAGATAATGACAGTATTGAAAGTTCGAGATATTTTTTTATGTATAAAATAATTCAGGAACCTTGATTTAGTTTAATAATTACACAAGATCATGTCAGAAATCGATTCAGAAAAAGATGTTTATCTTTTTACCCATGGGCAAATGAATCTGCGGGAAAAAGCAATCAGTGTACTAGAATCAAAAGGATTTTCCAAAGACAAAATCATTGATGCAATGCCAGACAAAGTAGGTAAAATTGATGATTATATGGCAATGCTTTGGATGCCGCCAAATCTTGATCATATCAAAATTCAAAAAATTACAAAAGTAGAGGACGTAGAACCCGAAGGAGTGACTGGATTGTGGAATGGAGTTTCAAAAGAAGATTTGTTTACTATTCCTCTTTGAATGAAAAATTAACTAAATCCTACTCCAAATCTGTCTGCTTCTTGCAACGAATCTAAAAAATCTAAATTTTTAAGCTTCAAATATAGTGCTTGATGAATAATTTTCATTCATTTAATGGATTGTTCCAAATCAAATATTCATAGCTAATTTTTTAATAGTATTTACAATTTGGATTTTCTTTTTTATGCTCAATTCTGGTTCTACAGTAACAAAGATGGTATTTTTTTTAGTGTAAATTGCTAACTGGGAAACATTTTCTCTCTCCACATGAACAAATCTGACTTTACCTAGACTCTTATCAAATTCTTTTCTCATTTTTCTTCTCTGCCCTACCTGTTTACAAAAATGTTCAAGTCCTTTCTGAGATTCAAGTAAAGTTTTCCCTTTTTTCATAATTCCTTCAGCAATATTACCATGTAAATCAATTATTCCAACAAATCGCATTTTGGGACTAAGTTTGATAATTTGTTCTGCAAGTTTAAGTAACTCATCTCGTTTATTTGTCAATTAAATTTCAACCTTTTCAAACAAATATAACATTTGATTTTTGTTCTATAGAGAGCAGTCAAAGTTCTGTAATTAAACTAGATAAAAAATCGCCATATTCATCATCCGAGAATTTTATAATCTCCATTTTGTTCTCTTTTTTAGCGAGTTTTACTGATTCCAGATGATAACATTCCTTTTTACCACTTAGTTTTCCAAAATAAAATCCAGGGCAAGAGCAATATTCCATCTCTGGGAAAAGCCAGTGTTCTTTGCCTTTGCCAACAACAGTCCAAATTTGCCTATTACTTGGTTCAAACATATGCAATTTCACTCGTTTTTCAGAAACGGTTGATTCAATTTTTGTTGAATCTTTGTTCATAAGGAATTAATT
>JAEHKQ010000264.1 GCA_016838795.1 Nitrosopumilales archaeon | reverse complement strand
TGGGTTTGCTTTGAGTTGGGATTCTATAGTTGTTTTTGAAAATTTGTGTACTGTCATCAAATGTTCTAGAATATCATCACATTTTTTTTTACAGGTTCTGCATATGTACTTCATATCTTATTCCTAGTGCTTTGCCTTTTTACTCTCTATAAAAAGGCAATACCCCACTGAAATCTAACAAAATGATCTAATTCGATATTTATTTCAGAAATGAATTAAGAATTTTCAAGTGTGGTTAAAGGCTTAAAGCAATTAGATTGTATTACAAGGTGTCTAAGTGAATCACAGAGTCTATGCTGTTTTAATCTGTGGTTCATTCAGGCAACTAAGTGAGGATTTCAAGGCACCTCACTTAGATTTTAGCATTCTCTTCACTTGATACACTAGATCTAAGAATTTTCAGGAAAAAACAGTTCGTATCAAATGTAAATAAAAAAAATAAGCTACAATTTCTAAATGTCGTCAAACAGTCTGTGTCGGAGCCTGTTCATCATATCCTTGCTTTTTGTGAACAGAATCAATAACTGACCTTGTAAATCTATCAAACTCTTCGTTTTTCATAGAATCAATGACTTCATCTACAGTCTTTTTCATGTCAATTTCTTTGCATTTACGATCAGCCTCAGAACAATAATACCCAATGTAACTTTGGATGTAATCATATTCTGGACCATCAATCCCAATCTCTAGCCTTCTTCTACTTAGTCTTTCTCTCCAAGTTTCACTCACGAGTATCACCTTTACTATGTTCTAGTGGGATATAAAGAAAAAGCAGAATGATAATCAAAGAAAATTATACCCGAGTATTTTGATTATAATAGAATCTATTACGAAAAGGTTATCAATACTCGTTAACAGTTCGTATCAAATGTAAATCAAGGATTCATCATGCCCATGCTATTCTGGGCATGCAACTTCATCATTACCAAGTAATTGTCAACATCAACGTTGATTATCTCACCATCAACTCCTGGCATACTTTCAAACATACTTTGTACCATAGATGCTCTTTGTTCCATACCGCCTGATTTCCAAACTATCATTGGGGCATTTACTACATTGTCTGTCTTTTGA
>JAEHKQ010000263.1 GCA_016838795.1 Nitrosopumilales archaeon | reverse complement strand
TTCTCTTCACACTCTTTTTTCTTATTTTTGATTAACGAAGAAATTTCTTTTTGATTTTTTTTGGTAGCGATTTTGCAAAGTAGGCAATGAAAGAATCATTCTCGTCTAAATAAATATCCAAAAAGTTATTTTTATCAAAAAAAACCTTCCAAGTTTTTGCAAAAACTGGAAAATCCTCAGGATTATATTCAATGTTTGTCGTAACGTGATGTGCGGCAGGATAAATATCTGAAATCTCAAGCGGAATCAGTCCAAGATAAGGATCATAAAAGCAAAATTGTATCAATTTGTGATCTTTGAATTTTTTCTCCATTTTGGCGTGTTCGACAGAAAGATAAGCTGGTTTTAGTGTAGTCTCCTTGGATATTACTAGTGTTTTTTTCTTAGTTCTGAACCGTCTCACCAAATTATGGTATGACCCAACTTCTGGCCTGAATTGATCCTCTTTTGAAAAAAGAAAAATGGCTTTTTCTTTGAATTTTGGCGTGGTTTCAACGAATTGGTTTGGATTTGATGTAAAAACCTCAATAATTTCAAACAGCTTGGGGTGGGCCCGCGCTTTTTTCATTACATATTCCCATAGTCGTCCTTCATGAATCGCATCTTTCACTCGTTCAACTTCAGATTTTATGGCAATCAAATTGTGAAGGCCAAGATTGTTAATTTTTTCAGATTTATCTAAACCCCGTAATTCATTTGGTGTGAATTTAGAGCATACCTCACAATTGCATGAAAAATTTGTAATTTCTGAAAGACGTTTTGTTCTATCATTTGTGATGTATCTATCTTGTTTAGCATAAAGAATGTATGAAGCAGAGTCAAACGTATCACAGCCTAAAGCAACCGCAAATGGGATAGTAAGAGGATGCCCCGCTCCAAAAAGATGAAGCGGTATAGAACTTGGCATTTGTGATTTTGCAGAAACTATCATTTTTGCAAGTAGTCTGTATTCATATGATTCCATAACTTCAACCGGACTTCCAAGAGCCAACATTTGAAATCCATAACCCACTAGAGCCTTTGTTGAACGTTTAACAAGATCAAGGTGCTCTCCACCTTGAATTGGGCCTACCCAAATTTGTCCATTATCCGTGCTTTGCTTTAGTGTTTGTTTAGAAACCTTCAGAGTGTGATCAACAAATTTTTTTGCTTCGGTTTTTGAAAGACCCAAACCCGTTGGTTTGTCAAGTGGTATTGCAATATCTGATTTAATTTTTGTTTCAAACTCTGCCATTTCAGAAGCTGTAACTCTAACATCACCATATTCCAATACTTGGTAACCACCAGAATCTGTCATTACAGCAGAATCAAAATTGATTATATCATGTATTCCACGTTTGATTGCTTCTTGTCCATAATGATTTTTTGTGATGTATGCATTTGTAATAACTAACTCAAATCCTAACTTTCGAAAATTACTCATTGGAATAGTTTGATTTATCGGATGAATTACCGGAACATATGCTGGAGTTTCTACCTTTCCATGATTTGTATGTAAAATGCCAATTCTACCAGCTAAATCACATTTTAGAATCTCAAACAATTATAGGATTCACCTTTATTGCAATATTTAATCAATAAGAAAAAAATGTTTGCAAATCCTTCTTCTCTGTTACAACTGAGAGCCAGTCTATCAATTCTTTTTTCGATTTTCCATTAAGAATGTCTGTAATAGTTTTGGTTACTTTGGAAATAGATTTTGAGGATGTATCTATTTGAAAACTTTTGTTTTTTCCAAATTTTTTGATTGTGTCATAGGTTATTATGCCTAAAATTTCACTTGCCAAATTCTCAGCTATTTTTTTCTTGGAATATTTTCGCTTTTTGTATATTTGAGAGAGTTTATACGGACTTTTACGAAGTATTATTGCTTTAGAAACTTGGGATTTTGTTAGAGCATAAGGTGCCAAATGACCAACAATGATGGATTTTTTTGAAATTTTTTTCTTTAGAATTTTTTTTAGTTTTATAATATCAACATCATTAGTTTCGTTTGTTTTTTCATATAGCTTAGATTCAAGAGCAATTTTGTTGATATCAAAAATTTCATAATCCAAAGCCTTGGCTAAACTTTTAGCAATAGTATGTTTACCAACGCCTGGGCTCCCAGTTATAATAAGAGACACAATATAGGTTCAAAATGAAGTAGATTAAACGATTTCTGTAATACTAATATGTACAATTGAATTTTTTTTGTGCATGCAAATAGGACTTTTAGGCAAGACAAATGTTGGTAAATCAACATTTTTTTCTGCTGCAACAGAAACTCCTGTGGCTACAGGAAACTTTCCATTTACAACAATTGAACCAAATATTGGTGTTGCTTATGTTAAAACAAATTGTGCATGTACATATTTTAGAATCAAACATGAAAATCCCTTATGTGTTGATGGAACTAGATTCATTCCAGTAAAATTAATTGATATTGCTGGATTAGTACCTGGGGCACATATAGGAAAAGGGTTGGGTAACCAATTTTTGGATGATGCAAGACAGGCTGAAGTGTTAATACATGTAGTTGATATTTCTGGATCCACTGATATTCAAGGACAACCTGTACAGGTAGGAACTCATAACCCTTTAGAAGACATTGAATTTGTTGTCGATGAATTTGATCAATGGTTCAAACAAATTTTAGAACGTGAGTGGCAAAAACTATCAAAAGAAATTGAACAAAAAACTGTAAAACTAGTTGAAGGAATTGCAAAACGCTTTAGTGGTTTAGGAATTAAAGATTATCAAGTCAAAATTGTTTTGCAAAATACTGGTTTACTTACCAAAAAACCTACCGAATGGGACAAAAATGATCTTTCAACTTTTGTAAAAGAGCTCAGAAAAAATACTAAACCCATACTCATTGCTGCTAACAAAGCAGATCTTTGCAAAGATCTAGAGATAACTAATAAAATTCATGATAACAAAGTAATTCTTTGTAGTGCTGAGACAGAATTATTGTTGAGGAAGGCATCAAAGGCTGGATTAATTGATTACGTTACTGGCAATGATAATTTTTCTATAAAAAAAGAAATTGAAATGTCTGCCCAACAAAAAAAGGCCCTTGATGTAGTAAAAACTATACTGTCTAAAATTAAAACAACAGGAATTCAAACCTGCTTGAATTCTGCTGTGTTTGACATTCTGAAAACTATTGTAGTTTATCCTGTAGAGGATGAGAGTAAATTTTGTAATAAAGATGGACAAGTTCTTCCTGACGCAAAATTATTGGCTGAAGGTTCCACGGCAAAAGATCTAGCAGAAACAGTTCACGCTGATATTGCAAAAGGCTTCTTACATGCAATTGATTGCAAAACCAAACAAAGGATAGGAGCAGATCATAAACTAAAAAATGGCGATGTCGTCAAAATAGTATCGACATTGAGTAGGGGATAATATGCTTTGCTTAGGTATTGAAAGTACTGCACATACATTTTCATGTGCGGTTTTGGAAAAAAAGGCGAAAAAAGGGAAGATCCTTGCCGACGTTAGGAAAATTTATCGACCTCCTGATGGAGAAGGAATTCATCCTAGAGAAGCATCACGACATCATGTAGAAAATAGCTCAGAAGTTCTATCAGAAACTTTACAGAAAGCTAAAGTCAATGTTGGAGACCTGGATATTGTTGCATATGCAGCTGGTCCAGGATTAGGTCCATGTCTTAGGGTTGGAGCTGTTGTTGCACGTTCCCTGTCGTCATATTATCAAATTCCAATATACCCAGTAAATCATGCAATAGGACACATTGAACTTGGAAAACTATTAACTGGTGCAAAAAATCCTTTAGTGCTCCTTGTTTCAGGCGGTCACACAATGTTACTTGCCTTTATGATAGGTAAATGGAGAGTATTTGGAGAAACACTTGACATTACACTTGGTCAACTATTAGATCAATTCGGAAGATCACTAGGATTTGCTTCCCCCTGTGGAAAACAAATTGAACAACTTGCGAATAAATCTTCTACCTATATTCCATTACCATATGTAGTAAAAGGAAATGATGTTTCATTTTCTGGTTTGCTCTCAGCTACAAAATCTATTGTTTCAAAAGGGATTGAAAATTCATGTTTTTCTCTTCAAGAAACTGCATTTGCAATGATCTCCGAAGCAGTTGAAAGAGCCTTAGCGTTTACTAAGAAAAAAGAATTGTTGATAGTAGGTGGTGTTGCTGCAAATACAAGACTGTCAGAAATGTTACAAAGTGTATGTGAAAGACAAAATTGTAAATTCTTCGCTTCCCCTCTAAAATATTCTGGAGACTGTGGTTCTCAAATTGCATGGACCGGACTTTTGGAATCTTCAGTAAAAAATGGTGCTAATCTTGATGAAACTTTTGTCAGACAATCTTGGAGATTAGATACAGTTAACGTTGATTATTGATTTTTAAAACCTTCAATTGCATCTTGGATATCATTTAACCAACCTCCAGTACTAAAAACACCAAACTTGTAGGTTTTGTCACCATCTTTGGTTTTTGCAGTAAAACAAACTTTTTTCATTAGCAACCCCTCCTTCCAAACTTTTTTGACATCATTTAACGGAACATCAATTACAGTTTCTTCAAATCTTTTTAAAAAATCTATTATCCTTCCTTTAGTTTTATCAAACGCGAGTCGTTTGTTTGTAAGTGTAAGAACTCCTGCTCCAAGGTCATCTTCATGACAATCTTCCTGTTTGAGTTTTTTTTCGCCCTCTTCCATGATTAGATTTTAATCCATTGTACTTGGGTTATAATATGAATAAAATCATTCTCAAAAACTTGAAAATCCATGGCTTTTAGAAGAATTCAAACATAATAATTATTTTCAATACACAAAAGTTGTTTGTCTAACCCTGAAAATTCTTAATTCTAATGTTGATCTAGAAAATTCATGAATTTTGAACTGAAAAAAACTCTGTCAATAAAGATAAAACGCTTAGATATGTTCCCAAATTACTTTTTTGGAATTGCTGAGATAAATGGAGAAGACTACAAGATTAACATTCAAGGTCAGAGTGTATTTACAAAAAATTCAATCAAATTGCCAATAAAATTTAAAGATGAAAAAGCATTATTACGTCTAAGCGGAATTAATGGTTCTTATTTTGAGGATATTGTAAATTACGAAGGAAAATCAGAATGGATAGAAATAGGTTCTGATAGAATTTTGTACTATTTGGCAGATCATCAAGACCAAATTAACATTATAGATGTTCTAAGTAGATTCTAAACTCTTTTTGTTTCATCCTGAAAATTCTTA
>JAEHKQ010000262.1 GCA_016838795.1 Nitrosopumilales archaeon | reverse complement strand
ATTGTATTTTGCTTGGATTAAAAGTGTGGAACCTCTTGAAGGCGGAACAGCTATAACATCGAATGATCCTTTTGAACCATAAGACCTAATACAGTAGTAACCTCGCTTTCTTAGAAAAGCCATTACGCGATATTCAAAATTTCTTCCCTTAACATAATTTTTGTATCCTCTTCCATATTGTTTTCTAAACGCCTTTTTTCTTTCTGATAGGGTGGTTATGAACAAAGGATCGTCTGGTTGTGAATCTACCCTTTCCTTTCTAACATACTCTCGAAGTTTTTTTGAAGCCATCAGGCTAAAAAATACGTGAATGCCTTCAAGTGTTTTCTGTCTATGATTATTCAAATACAATCTAGGTTGGTTCTGGCTGGTGACAAAATCAACATTTTGTTTTAACAAATCTCCATCATCCAATCCTGTAGATATTAGACAGTCTAGTATCATTTGATCACGATAGTTTAGCTTTGATTGAAACTCTTGTAATAACGACCTGTTTAGAATTAGCTTTTTCTTTCCATTTTTCTCACTTCTTACGAATAACGGATAATTATCATCTGTTCGACCTACCTTTCGTTCTGTTTTTAGTGGTGTTTTCCAGTTGATAGTATTGACATTGTTGTGTCTGAAAAATCCCCTAACGGGCCCGTGTGTGCCGTTTATAGCTACGTTTTCATCTATTCCGTTATCAATACACCAGTTTTTAAAATCAATTAACAGGTTTTCTGTTTCTTCCGGATCTCTTTGAGCCTCCTCAATTAGTAAATCTGGTGTCTTGTTTGTATAAGGAATGAATTTGTTTAGCCAGTATCGATAAGTTTTCCAAGTTGCTTTTGATAGTCTCTGACGTTTTGCTTTTCGTGTAAGTTGTTTCTTTAGATGTTTGATTGTTGCAAATTGTTCGATCTGTTCCCATGTTAAAACAAATTGATGTTCCATGTCTCTGTTATTCACTTGTGTTTATTTAGCTTTATCTACATTGCAAGTTAATTGAGTTTAGCTTGTCATACTTGAAAAAAATCTTAAATTGACATTTTAAACATGGTGCCTAGATTTCTTTGCTTCATGAAAGAAGGATCAAGGTTTTGAAAGTTAATTTTTCTTGAAATTCTTTTCATTGCAAACAAAGCCAATTTGTAAAATAAAATCCAAAGGTAGCTGTTTGGATTTTTTTCAAACAGTGTCAGGAATAAGGAAAAAAGGTTCTTGGAATGAGGGTAAAGTTGTTCCATGTAATTGTGAAGATATTCTTTGGAATTATCATATTTGTATCTCAGGTGTTCGATGGTTTCTCTTGCAGTGGCGTACCCCGTATTTTGAATTTGTATTCTTTTGTGTCTCATTGCAGATAAAATGTCATCCAATGTGTTTTCTGATTCTATAATGTTAGAGCAACGCCCTAAAGTGGAAAGTACATGTGAGTCGCTACCTGCCACACCGACAATATTTTGTTCTTCAGCAAATATTGTTGCCTTTGTATTTGCAAATACATCAATATTGTTGCTATTAAAAACTTCAATTAGATCACAGCCTTTGGCCTTATCTCGGACCGAGTCTATCAAGCTAAAAGGGTGAGGGGCTATGGAAACTGCGTCTTGCTTTTTGGCCTCATCTAAAATCTCTTCAAATGTTAAACCGGCTTTGATTTTTTTGGATAATCCATAAACCAAAACGTGTGCATCTTGATCGGTTGTTACTTCCTCAGCAGGGTAAATTTGGAGATTTCTATATTTTGGATGATTTTTTTGATATTCTAAAATTTGTGAATAGCCATCTAAGGTGTTATGATTTGTAACAAACAAAACATCTAAACCAAGATTGTGTGATTGTTCAAGTTGTTCTGGAATAGTAATATTACAATCGTATGGAGTATCGTGAGATCCTATATTGAAATTAGAAAATTCATTATGACAGTGTAATTCGGAGTTTAAAAGATCCAATTTGTACCGTTCAAAGTACAGTAGAGTTGTTTTAAAATTTTTTGAAGAATCTCTATCTAAACAAATCTTCATCATCAGGACGAAGAAGTGATTTCATTGTACCTTCATTGGCTGTAAACTTGTAATTTCGAATTATTGCTGCAGGGTTTTGTAGAGTTTTTCCTTTTACTAATTCAGATGCAGAGCAAAGCTCATCAGCAATAGCTATTGCTGTTATTCGGAGAATTTTTCCAAATGTGTCTTTTTTGCCTTGAAAATCAATTATGGAATCTATACCTGATACTCCAATAGCACAATCGGTTTGACCCATGCGAAATGGCCTTCCAAAAGTATCTGAGATTAAAACTGCTACGTTTTTCTTTGTTTTCTTAAAAATTTCATCTCTAAGATTTCTTGCTGATTTGTCAGGATTGGATGGTAGAAGAGTTGCATATCCATTGCTCACATTGCTTTCATCAACTCCAGCATTTGCACAAATCAAACCATTTTTTGTTTCAACTATTAGGATTCCATGTCCCATTCTTACAATCCTCTTCGTTTCAGATAGAATTATTTCAATAAGTTTAGGATCCTTCTCATATTCAGATCCAATTCCTAACGCAAGGATCGATGGAATGACTAAAGATATGTTAACGATTCTACCTTCTTGTTTTGAAACAATTTTTTGTGACAATACAAGAATATCGCCATCCTCAAATTTTAGTTTTGAGGAAAGTATTACATCTACAAGCTTATCATCTGTTCCAATCTCTCTTTTAATTGATAATGGTATTACTTCGAGTGTCATGTATTAGATTTGAAAGCTGCCAAGAAATATTATGCTTATGTTGGGGTTTCAATGGTCAAGTTATAGTGTTTGTTTATGATATCCAAAATTTTGGATAGATCCTTATCCTCAAGGATTACATCGGCTAGATCCTTTACTTTGTCTTGAGCCCTAAACGCAATATCCAATCCACTGATATCAAACAAAGCTATGTCGTTTGCACCATCAACAACGACAACAATGTTATCTTTATTTTCATTCCATTCTTGAATTTTTATTTTAGCAGATTTTGCTTTATCAGAATCTACAGTTACTTTGACACCATCGAGTTTTCCATCTTTGAAAATTAACTCGTTGGAATATACAAAATCAAGATCAAGTTCTTTTTGTAGTCGTTCTGTTATAATTGTAAATCCGCCCGATATAGCTAAGAGTTTCCATCCTGCTGCCTTGAGAATTCTACATGCCTCTTTAGCTCCAGTCATAATTGGTAGAGAATCTGCTACATCCTTACAAGTTTCAAAACTTAATCCGCGCAAAGCGTCCACTCTTGTTCGAAGGCCTTCTTCCCAGTTGATTACTCCCTGGATACCTTTTTTTGTGATTTCCCAAATCTCATTCTCTTTGTTTATTTTTTCAGCAAGGAGAGGAAGATATTCACCATCAAAGAGAACACCTTCTACATCAAAAATTACAAGCAATTATTTTCTGATTTGAGGACTGAATTTTAATTATATTAAAGTTTAAGATTTTT
>JAEHKQ010000261.1 GCA_016838795.1 Nitrosopumilales archaeon | reverse complement strand
TGCGGCGAGAACCACAACCCCATGCATATTTTCCATTCCATCCAATTCAGTTAGAAGCTGACTTACCACTCTTTCAGTGACAGCGGTTTCTCCTCCTATTCCCCTAATTGGAGCAATAGAATCAATTTCATCAAAGAATATAACACATGGAGAAGCTTGTCTAGCTCTTCTGAAAATTTCTCTAATTCCTCTTTCAGATTCTCCTACCCATTTTGACAATAACTCAGGACCACGTACAGATACAAAGTTTGCCTCGCTTTCTGTCGCAACAGCTTTTGCTAGGAGAGTCTTACCTGTTCCACTTACTCCATGTAACAAAATTCCACGCGGCATTTTATGTCCTAATTTTTCGTATAGCTTTGGATACTTCATAGGCCATTCTACTGCTTCCTTAAGCTCACGTTTTACCTCTTCAAGACCTCCTATGTCATCCCACTTTACCTCTGGATTTTCAATGTATACCTCTCTCATTCCAGATGGTGTAATTTCATACTGCGCCTTTTGGAAATCTTCGCCATTTACTATTAGCTTATCCAAAGTCTCAGGTGGAAGTTTTTCTTCCTCCAAGCTTATCTCTGGTAACAACCTTCGTAAACATTTCATTGCAGCTTCTTTACACAAATATTCCAAGTCTGCTCCAACGTATCCGTGACTAACTGCGGATATTTTGTCTATCTTCACATCATCAGCTAATGGCATGTTTCTAGTATGAATTGTCAGAATGTCCTTCCTTCCTTTTTTATCAGGCACTTTAATTTCGATTTCCCTATCAAATCTTCCGGGTCTTCTAAGTGCAGGGTCGATTGCATTTGGTCTATTGGTGGCAGAAATTACTATGACTTTACCTCTGGATTCCAACCCATCCATTAAGGACAACATCTGAGAAACAACCCTTCGTTCTACTTCACCAGTAACCTCTTCTCTTTTTGGAGCGATAGAATCTATTTCGTCTATGAAAATTATTGATGGTGATTTTTCTCTTGCTTCCTTAAAGATTTCTCGTAGCCTAGCTTCGCTTTCACCATAAAATTTACTCATAATTTCCGGTCCAGATATGCTAATAAAATGAGCACTACTTTCATTTGCCACAGCTTTTGCTAACAAAGTCTTACCTGTACCTGGTGGACCATAAAGAAGTACACCTTTTGGAGCTTCAATACCAAGCTTTTCAAAAATTTCTGGGTGTCTAAGGGGTAATTCAATCATTTCTCTGACTTTTTTTATCTCATCTGTTAATCCACCAATGTCTTCATATGTTACTTGTGGTACTCCTCGTAGTGTTTCTCCTTTTTCCGCAATGTGGAAAACCGTTTTTTGAGTAACAAGAACTGCATCAGCTGCAGGTGTTACACCAATAATTTGGAAAGTTAAACGTCCACCAAAGTATGGAACCATTACATTATCACCTTTGATCAATGGCACGCTTTCTAATGCATCAGCTAGATAACGTTCATCTATTGGTGGAATTGCTTCAAGGGGAGCAACCACCACTTTTTCAGCAGCAACTGCTTTAATTTTTCTAACAGAAATAGTATCACCAATAGCAATACCAGAGTTATTTCTTCCAAGGCCATCAATCCTTATGATTCCCTTTCCTTCATCAGATGGATACAATGGAAGACACTTTGCCACAGTTCTTCTTTTACCTTTAATTTCAATTACATCTCCAGTTGAGGCATTCAGTGTGTCCATAGAATCATAATCAATTCTAGCTACACCTCTTCCTACATCCCTTGTATACGCCTCTAGGACTTTAAGTGACAGGGCATTTTGGCTCATAGCGAAAGTCTCTCTGCCTATTTTTTATACCTTTGGCGTTTAATTTCTGGCATACAACATTTTCAATCATAAGCTTAAAATCAGTAATGAAAAAATTCAATCCAAATGGGTAAGAGACCACTAGTTAGAAGACGTGGCCGTGGAGGCATGCAGTTTAGAGCTGTAACTACCGGAAAATTAGATCGAGCAAAGTATCCAAGTTTTCTGCTATCTGAACAACATGAAGGCAAAGTTATTGATTTAATTCATGAGAGAGGACGGGATGCCCCATTAGCTAAAATTCGATTTGAAGATAATTCCACTTCAATTGTCCCAGCAGTTCTTGGGACTAAAGTTGGTTCAACAATTCAATTTGGGCTAAAATCAGAAATTGAAAGTGGTAATGTAATTAGTATTCAAAATATTCCAGACGGTACTATAGTATGTAATGTGGAAAAACATTTTGGCGATGGTGGAACAATAGTTAAATCAGCAGGTAGTAACGCAACTGTTTTTTCGCACGGCGAAGATGGAGTAACTCTTAAACTTCCATCAGGAAAATTCGCTACTCTTAATCCAAAAAATAGAGCCATGATAGGAACACTTGCTGGTGGAGGTGTAACAGAACGACCTCTCATGAGTGCTGGAGGGAAATGGCGTAGATTTAGATCTAAAGGACGCAAGTATCCTATTGTTAGAGGTGTTGCACAAGCCGCATATGTTCATCCTCATGGTGGAGGTAGACATCAACATGTCGGACAAAGCTCAACGGTTTCTAGAAACGCACCTCCTGGGGCTAAAGTTGGTAGTATAGCTGCCAGAAAGACAGGAAGAGCTAGAATTAAAGAAAGAAAATAATTCTTCTTTCAACGCATCCCAAAAAATTGATTAATGGCTACTAGAATCAAATTTTTACATGGATAAACAGAGGGTCCGTATTTTTGTCACTGGGAAAGTTCAAGGTGTTTTCTTTAGACAAGCGCTCAAAGTTATGGCAAAAAAAAATAATGTTTTTGGTTGGGTAAAAAACCTTAACGATGGAAGAGTTGAAACTATTCTGGAAGGCAAAGATGTTGATGTTAGTGCGATTGTGGAATGGTGTCATGCGGGTCCAGCCAATGCTAGGGTAGAAGACATTGAAATCAAAAATGAAAAATTCAAAGGAGAATTTTCAAAATTTGATGTTTTGTATTAATGAATCATACTATACGCCTTTTGTAGTTCACTTTTTAATTCATCCAGACTTTTTCCAGACAAAATTTGAATAGTTTTCTGAGGCAATTTTCTACCCATTTGAATTTTAATTAAAATAGAATCTTTTTGGGGTTCTAGATCTGCAAACCACCTAAAAGTCATGGATTTACAAAAAACAATTCTATGCATACGTACATCTTCTATAACATTTTCTCCTAAAGCAAAACAAAAGTTTCTTAAGGAATCAAATAACGGAAGAATTTCAGGAGCAATTTGTTTTTTAAAATCGTTATAGGTTCTTTTATTTCCGAAAGAAATAATGCCTTCCATAAGAACAAATGTTAAACAATTGTATAAAGGTAATAGCCCTACTGGTTCCGGTCTAGACTGATAACCCCTTTCCAAGGCATACAAGATCCGCCACGTTGACGAGGAAGCGTGGATGTTCCAACTTAGGATTGCTCCCTCCCGGACCTCATCCCTTTCGATGGTTCGATCTTAGAAGTTATCCCTTCGGATAATTCTAGTTCTGCAACCACCCGCCTCGGCGTGATTTCATTTCCGCACACCAAGTGGGAATTACCTTTCTAGAGATTTACCCAGTAGTTACTGATCTCTGCATATAGCCGGTTTCAGAACAGGGCACGGCTAGCACCCCGATCCTCCCTACTACCAACTTTTGTTACAAAAGAATGTTATATTTGCGTTAGGTTTAATTTTGTTTTAATTTTAAAACCATTTTACAAACAGAACAGATTTTTCCAGTACACTCACTTCCACAATTCTTACAAAGATTCATTTCTTTGTAGCTTGAATCCCTAAGAGTCTGTGAAATCTTAAGAATCGAATTATACAAATTATTTTTAATTCCACTATGTTGATTCTCTAAAGAATTAAAAAACTCACGTATTTCGGTTCTAATTCCCTCATTCATGTGCGGACATGGTTCTGTCTGGAATGGAATATTATTTGAAAAAGCATAAAAGACAATTTCAGCCTCGTAAATTTCACAAAAGGGCTTTATTTTTTTAAAAAGTTTATCAGAATTAGGGTTCATCCATCCAATTTTTTTTATATCTCCAGAAAGCACATTGATAAGAAATGTTTGGAGAACGTCATCTAAATTATGAGCAGTAGCTATAACGTCAGCACCTAAATCTTTGGCCGCATAATCAATAGACCGACGCCTAAATGTTCCACAGATAGAACAAGATGATGTCTTTTCATTCTCTCTTTTTTGTAATGCCTCATCTATAGTTAGATCAAAAAGCTCTTTGTAGGAATAAATTTTGTATTCAACATTTAATGTTGAACAAAAATTTCTAACTATTTCCAAGGATTCGTTTCTATATCCTGGGATTCCTTCAT
>JAEHKQ010000260.1 GCA_016838795.1 Nitrosopumilales archaeon | reverse complement strand
GACTCGATTTGGGCTTTTTGTTTTGCAAGTGGGGCAGCTCAAGCTGCAATTGAATCAAAGAAAGTTGGGTTAGAAAAAGTACCAAAAAAAGGAGCAACGGAAACAAACGCATCATACTTCTATAATGCAATGAAATTCAGACAGGTTTAGGCTTTTATTCTACGTTATGGTGTACATGGATTGTGCAAATTGGTATTTATAATTCAGATGTATCCAACACGTCAGCTAAAACTATAAAAAAAAATCTAGATGACAAAGGAATTCAATCAATTATATTTTCTCAAAAATTAAAACTCAAAGCGGCTGATTGCATTATAGTGCTCGGTGGCGATAGGGGAGTCAGAAATTATTTTCATGCAAACTCTGGTTCAACTATTCCTGTATTAGGAATTGTTGAGGCTGAAGATAGTGGGTTTTTGGCACAAATTGAACTAAAAGAATTCCCGATATATCTTAAACGACTTAAAAAACAGGATTATACAATTGAGGACGTTCCAAGACTTGGCATTAAAATTGATGGCAAAGGCGTTTATCCAGTTTTAAATGACGCCGCAGTGTTTCCATCTAAGAGTGCCATGCTTATGGAGCATACACTAAGAGTCAATGGCGAAGAGGTATGGCATGATAGCAGTGATGGAATAATTATAGCAACTCCGATTGGTTCATCTGCTTATTCAATGTCCGCTGGAGGACCAGTAATCTTTCAAGAGTCTGCAGTCTTTGGAATAATCTCTGTTAATTCTTTAGATGTAACACGTCGTCCACTAATCGTCTCAAATGACAGTTCCATTGAAATTGATGAGATTTCATCACGTCTCCATTGTGAGGTAGTACTTGATGGTATTGATCGCTATAAAGTAAAAAAAATTGTACAGTGTACTAAGTCTTCACCTGCAAGTATTATTAGAATGAAAAAAGATACCACTGCAATCTCAGCTCTTGCCAAAAAGGTACATCTTGCTGAGGATCTACTCAACATGCCTCCTAGCTCCAAACTGCTATTGAAGACACTAGAGTATGAAGGTGAACTTACACAAAAGGAACTTGCAAGAAAAACCTTGCTGCCAGATAGAACTGTAAGAATGGCCCTAAGTCATCTGTTAGGGAAGGGATATGTCAAACGGAAGGTATCACTTCGAGATGCACGACAAAAGATCTATAAAATTTCAAAATTAGATTAATTTAATTCTGAGCTGAAGCTGAAACAAATGCTTCAAATGCTTCTTCTGGAAATCCTGGCCTACTACTAAACTCAGGGTGATATTGTACTCCGAGGAAGAATTTATGCGATGGGATTTCCAAAATTTCCATTCTTTTACCTCCATCACTTTGTCCTGAAAAAATCATTCCATTTTTCTCAAAATTATCTAGAAAGTCTTTATTGAATTCATATCTATGTCTGTGCCTTTTTGAAATCAAATCAGAATTATATATTTTAAAAGCGAGTGAATCAATCTTAATTTTTATCTCATTTGCACCAAGTCGTAAGGAACCTCCCATGTCATTAACATCTTTTTGTTCAGGTAGTAGATCAATTATTGGAAACTTTGTTTTAGAATCAATTTCTGCAGAATTTGCATTTTCTAAATTACATACATGTCTTCCAAAAGCTACTGCAGCTAGTTGGAAACCAAAACAAATTCCAAAATATGGAATATTTTTTTCTCTTGCATAATTTGCAGTTTTTATAATTCCTTCAGAGCCTCTCGTACCAAAGCCGCCTGGAACTAAAATTCCATCATATTCAGATAATTTTTCAATATCATCCAAATTTTCAGAGTCTATCCAATCTATTGAAACAGATTTTCCTAGTTTGGCTCCTGTATGTTTTAGTGCGTGATTTACGCTTACATAACTATCTGCCAGAGTTACATATTTTCCAACCATTGCAATTTTGACTTTCTGATCTTCATGATTTAGCATTGTTTTGACAATTGCATTCCAATTATCCCAGTTTGCAGATGCATTAACTAGACCAACTTTGCCAAATTTAGTGAAAATAGAATCAACAATCCCCTGATCATACAAGATTTCAGGAATTTGAAAAATTGATTTTACGTCATGGCATGATAACACATCATCAATTATTACGTTAGTAAATAATGCAATCTTTTCCTTTGTTTTTTCTTGTAATGGAGTGGTACACCTAACTGCTAAAAAGTCTGGTTGGATACCAATTCTTCGTAATTCTTGAACACTATGTTGTGTTGGTTTTGTTTTTTGCTCTCCTACAACATCCAGAGAAGGTGCAAGTGTTACATGCACAAAAATCACATTTTGTGGTCCATCTTCAACTCTAATTTGTCTCAAGGCCTCTAAAAATGGAAGGCTTTCAATATCTCCCACTGTTCCTCCACACTCTACAATTAGAATGTCTAATTGTTCATCCTTGGCAATTTTTCTAATTCTTTCTTTAATTTCATTAGTAATGTGAGGAATAATCTGAACACATGCTCCCAAATAGTCGCCTTTTCGCTCTGCTTCAATTACCGAAGAATAAACCTGCGCAGTTGTAATATTATGGGTTCTTGAAATGTTTTGATTTAGAAATCTTTCATAGTTTCCAATATCCATATCACATTCACCCCCATCTTCAGTGACAAAGACTTCACCATGTATTACTGGATTCATAGTTCCTGCATCATAGTTGAGATATGGATCAATTTTTACACAAGAAACTTTTTGATTTGATAATTGTAATAATTTTGCAATCGAGGAAGTCATAACGCCTTTGCCAAGGCCAGACATCACACCTCCTGTTACAAAAATAAACTTTGTCTGCACATATATGAAATGAGCATCCAGTTTTTATCTCTTTAGAAAAAATCAGCTAAACCTTTGTTTGTCGCTTCAAACTTTTTGTAAATGAAGAAATTTTTTGTTCTAGTTTATTCGATGGAGTCTTCTCAATTAGCCTCAAAAATGCGCTGCCTACAATCACTGCATCTGCTCCAATTTTGACATATTTTTTTACATCTTGTGGAGATGATACACCAAATCCTACTCCAACCGGAATTTTTCCGTTGACTAATTTTTTGACATCCCGAATTGCCTTTACAGTATAGTTTTTGATCCCAGTTTTCATGCCTGTTGTACCATAAATTGCAACCAGATACAAAAAACCTGAACTCGCTTTAGCAATTTTCTGTATTCTTTTTTTACTCGTATTTGGAGATATCAGAAATATTGTATCCTCTTTTTTGGTTTTAGCAGCCTTGACATAGTTACTTGATTCTTCAATTGACATATCTGGTAGGATAAAACCATCAATTCCAGCTTTTTTAGATTCAGAAATGAATTTTGGATATCCTTTATGATATAGAATATTGGTATATGTCATCAAGACAAGTGGAATGTCAGTTTCCTTTCTAATTTTTTTTACAAGTTTGAAGAATCCATCAATTTTAGTTCCCCCAGCTAATGATATAGTACTAGCATTTTGTATGATTGGACCATCAGCTAAAGGATCAGAAAATGGAAATCCTAATTCTATTATGTCAACTCCTCCTTTGATCAAGCCTTTCACGGAAGCTAATGTTGCCTTTTCATTTGGATAACCTGCCATGATATAGGCAATCAACGCTTTTTCGTTTTTTGAAGATAGCTCTTCAAATTTTTTATCTATTCTTGACATTTTTTTCCAGATAATCCTGTACTACTTCGACGTCCTTGTCTCCTCGACCTGACAATGTAACAACAATTGATTCGGATTTTTTCATTTTCTTTGCTACTTTAATTGCTTCAGCTATTGCATGAGCTGATTCTAGCGCAGGCAAAATTCCTTCAGTTCTAGTTAACATCAAAAACGCATCAAT
>JAEHKQ010000259.1 GCA_016838795.1 Nitrosopumilales archaeon | reverse complement strand
TGCTATGCGATCAGAAAAATGGGTAGCAGTTAGCTGGAAAAAACACTGACTGGTAAAAACCAAGTGACGGATTGATGTGTTAACTTGGTCGATCTGTTTAGCACATTTACAAGTCAGTGGAAGTTAGTTTTCGGATTAACTCTTGGATTTGGTTAATTGCTGTCCAACTTTTAGTGCGTGGTTGTATTATTTTCACGAACGAGTAATTTCCTTTAAACTAATTTCTTAACACTTTATATCAAATGTAGGCGGAAGCCAACAAGACATGGGAGTCAAATCAAGCAGATGAATAAGCGAATCGCATTATTCAAAGCACGCTGTCAGCTTCCGTGTTTCAAATAGCTATTTCAGAGATAAAAAGAGTAAGTTAATTTTTCTCGCTTTAAATAATTCGTGTTTAAAACCATATTATGGTAAAACTTGTAAGAAAAGATTACAAACCATTAGAAAAAATCATTGAAGAGAAGAAAATTAAGACTATTTCATTAGTATTAGATGATCATAATGATGTTAGTGTTAAGATGACAGTGTGTGGAGATAACAAACCACTCTATGTGATTGATTTGAATCGTTGGAAAGGTGAGGAATTTTTTAGTCTGAAACTCAAGAAGAAACGTTCCTTATCCTTAGCAGAACTTGAAATAAACGTCCTCGGAATTGTGAAGGCTAAATTTAGAAAATGAATAACTGTGGTTAAAGGCTTTAAACAATAGATTGTATTACAAGGTGTCTGAGTGAGGATTACAAAGTATTGGTTTAGTCTATGAGATTGCACGATTCATGCCACCTCACTTAGATTTTAACATTCTCTTAACATGATACACTGGATCTAAGAATTTTCAGGAATAATAATTCGTATCAAATGTAAATTAAACAAAAGGAAGCCAGTACTGTTGATAGTCATGCATACCATCGATGCAAGCCCAAACGATACGACCTGGTAGATCTCTTGCTTGTGGATGCATTAGCTTCCATATTCTTTAACGAACTTCAATAAAATAAAACGTCTGCAAATAGGGCAATATCCTATGTTTTTGGTACTAATTTTGATATTTGTTTAATTTTCATATACAGATTAACCAATTTGAAAGTAAAAGATAGGCCAGTTATTATGTCTCATCGGATGTATCTTTTGTAATGGCAGATGTCAAACCTGAAGAGAAAAAAGAGGAAAAACCTGTAGAAGAGAAAGCGGATGAAGCAAAATCAAGAAAAGAGATTCTTGAAGAATATGAAAAAGAATACTTGGCTAGAATAGAAAGAGAGGAAAAACCTGTAGAAGAGAAAGCGGATGAGGCAAAATCTGAAGATGTCAAACCTGAAGAGAAAAAAGAGGAAAAACCTGTAGAAGAGAAAGCGGATGAAGCAAAATCAAGAAAAGAGATT
>JAEHKQ010000258.1 GCA_016838795.1 Nitrosopumilales archaeon | reverse complement strand
GTAAAGAAACCAAAGAAAGCTCCTGCTAAAGAAAAGCTAGTAAAGAAACCAAAGAAAGCTCCTGCTAAAGAAAAGCTAGTAAAGAAACCAAAGAAAGCTCCTGCTAAAATTGAAGAAAAAGCGGAAGTTGTCATCAATCTTGGTATGTTTGGCAGAATCGTTAAAGAAAAACCAGCTAAAATTGAAGAAAAAGTGGAAGAAGTTTCTCCTAAAGAATCTGAACAAGCTCCAGTAGTAGAAGACAAGGAGGAAGAGCTAGTTGAGAAACCAAAGCTTGCCGATTTTGTGGACCAAAAGAAAGATCCACAACACTACATTGATAGATACAACAAAGAAAAAAAGTACAAAGCTTGGTTTGACAAAAACTATCCAAACTTAACCATTGAAGAAGCTGTTGGATTGAAACCAACAAAAACAAAAGAAAAACCCAAAAAAGCACCAGCTAAAAAAGAAAAACTAAAAAAGAAATCTGATTAAAAGTTATTTTATTCTAATTGATATAAATCAAAATTACAGTTAATACTACATTCAGGATCATCCCAGTCAAGTTGATTTTCTTTTGGAATCATACCAAGAGGATCATACTTGTCAAATTTAGTTTCTCCTTGAACAGTTGAAAGCATTACTACTCTCGATTCTTCAGACGAAATGGTTGACATCTCGATTTGTGCTCCTTGTTCGTTCAAAACACTGCTAGAAATGTCAGCAATACTGTTTAACATGCCCACTGAAGCATTGTTTCCTCCAATTACATACAAAATTGAATGTTTAACGCTGTTTGGAGGCATATTTTCATAGAGCATCTTCATGGAATCCTTTAACGAGGTTTCCAAATCTATCTCTGTTCTGCCTGTAGTTAGGAGCTGTGTTTCTTTAGAGATTGATGACTGTTTTAATGAATCAACCACATGTAACATTGCAGAGTTGGTAATTTCATAGCAATCATCGAGTACTATGTTTGGATTACTTTGAAGCAAACCATCATTGTCAACAACAATTGTGCAATGTGAATTTGCGCTAAGTCTCTTTAGGGCAATTCCAGAATTAAAAATTCGATCTTTTTCATATTTGAAAGGCATTATTGCAAAGGAGAACACGTTTTTGTTGGCCTCCTTACTTAACTGAGAAATTATTGGTGCCATTGCAGAACCTGATTTTCCTGCTAGATTGGCAAAAAGAATCACCGTGGAATACTTTGAAACTTCAGCCATTATTTCAGATTCAGACTGCGTAGTTGCGCCCCTAATCAGACTAACTGTAGGATTGATTATTGGTTTTGTAGAAACATGGATCGAGGGGCAATCTGAACTAAGATCCTTCTGGTCATTACTTACTATTAGACAATGGGCATTGAGAGACTTGGTGGCTTGCTTTGCTAGCTTTGAACCTGCTCCACCTATGCCCACAATTAAGATTGGCTCGGAAAACTCAAAACTCATTTCTATCCTTTTCTATTTTGTATAAAAAACCTTCTTACGTAATTTTTATCAGATCTGGGATCTAAAAATTTTAGCTTGCGATCTTTCCAAGAAGACTATGGGTTGTTGCGTCAACAATCTCGATGGAATGTTTTTCACCAATTTTTACAGGCTCCTTTACAAATATCGGTTTGTAGGCAAAGTTTCTGCCCTTGATGGCTCTATCGGTACGTTCATCAAATAGAACATCGCCATTCCAACCAATCCACTCTTGATTATTTTTCAAAGAGATTCTCTCAATAAGATCAGATAGTATTTTGCTTCTACGCTTGACCTCAGAAACCTTAACCTGATCCCATTCTGCAGCATCTGTTCCAGGCCTTTTGCTATACCTAGACAGGTTCACAATATCGGGCTCCGTTCCTTCCAAAAGCTCTACAGTTTTTTGAAAATCATCCTCAGTTTCAGTTGGAAAACCAACAATGATATCTGTTGAAACGGTAAATTTGGGGAATTTAGTTCTAAATTTTGTTATAATATCTCTAAAGGTTTCTGATGTGTGACCTCTTTTCATTTCATTTAGAACTCTGTCACTTCCACTTTGCACAGGCACGTGTAAGAACTTGAAGACTTTGTCATCATCAAATGATGTTAGTAGTCCGTCACGAATTCTTGGCATATACATAGGGTTCATCATGCCAACTCTTACTTTGAAGTCTTTGGTAATCTCACAAACAGAGTTAATCAGTAACGGTAAGTCTGCACCAATATCAAATCCATAACAACCATTATCTGTAGATGTAAGCCAAACTTCTTTACACCCATCATCAATTTCACTTTTTACTTGTCTTACGATATCTCCAATTCTGTAACTTGTTAAATCACCTTTGGAAAGTTTGGTCTGACAAAAGGTGCATTCACTCATACAACCATTAGAAATCTCTACAATCCCAATTGCAGGGTTTAGTCTGACCTTAGGAAGACCAACTTTGGAAACATCAATATCATCAAGAGCTACTACCCTGTTTCCTTTCAAAGTTGAATTGATAACATCTAGTGTTTTCCCTAAGGAATTTGGACCCAGTAGGCTTGCTTCTTGTGTAAGTTTTTCAACTGTGGTTCTTTCAGCTTTTGGTAAACAGCCAGCCACTACGAGTGGTTTTGATTTTAGGCTCCTGATACGATGGATCATCTTGTTAGCAGTGACATCTTTCACAGAACACGTTACAACAAGATTCAAGTCTGATTCAGATGAGCTATCTGCAAGTGTGTGACCTCCATTAACCAGTAGACCAGAAATCATCTCTGAATCTGCAAAGCTTGCAGAACAACCGTATGCTTCTACCCAAATTTTTGCCATGTCTTATTTGAAAAGAGAATCCACTTGCTTGTTTGTCAAGAGTTTTTTTGAAACAACTAGTTGCCGAATAGTTTTACCTGTTTTGAGGGATTCTTTAAATAACTCGGCTGATTTTAGGTATCCAATTTTAGGCGCAAGTAAGGCCACAATTACAGGGCTGCTTTCAATATCTTTTTGTAATTTTTTCTTATTTGAAGAAAGCCCATCAATCAAATTTGCAGAAAAGATCGGCAAGAAATTTTT
>JAEHKQ010000257.1 GCA_016838795.1 Nitrosopumilales archaeon | reverse complement strand
GCACATTATCTTCACATTTCAGATTTGATCATACGATCAGATCCTCATATTGTATGCGTAACTGGAGGCTCGCGAATCATAAAAACTGGCCCAATACCATACTTCATCACAAGCGCCGCACTTGCGTTACGTATGCAAAAGGTTAATTCTGTCAAATACATATAAACCATGCCTAAAATTTCCGATCTTTTGGATTTTTTACGATCAAAATATAACTAAAACGTAGTTTTTTGAATCACTTGATGAAAAAATCTGTTTCAAATTACAAAAGAAAAACCAGAAAGTCTGCCAAGTTGTTTAAGGTTTCAAAAAGGTATCACGTCAATGGTGTTTCTCACAACATTCGTTTTTTTGAACCATATCCATTTGTAACAAAATCTGGAAAAGGAAAATTTCTCACCGATGTTGATTCCAACAAATATGTAGATTATTGGATGGGGCACTGGGCTCTTATTTTGGGGCATTCTCCAGAACCTGTCAAAAAAGATCTGCAAAAACAGCTTGGTTCTGGCTGGATGCATGGGACCGTAAATGAGGCCACAATCCGGCTTTCAGAAATGATTCAAAAAAATGTACCAGTTGCAGAGAAGATTCGGTATGTCGTAACTGGGACGGAGGCCACAATGTATGCTGTCAGAATTGCTCGCTCTATTACTGGGAGAAAAACCATTGCAAAGATTGATGGAGGCTGGCATGGATATACATCGGATTTGCTGAAAACGATAAACTGGCCTTTTTCTGAATCTGAGAGCAGTGGACTAGTTGATGAAAAACACATTGTTTCACTCCCATACAATGATTTGGAGAAATCCCTGCAAATTTTGAAACGGGTGAAAAAGGATCTCGCTGGAACCATCATTGAACCAATTCTTGGGGGTGGTGGATGCATTCCTGCAACCAAAGATTACCTTTTGGGAATTCAGGAATTTGTTAAAAAAAATAATTCTCTATTTTTGTTGGATGAGATTGTCTCAGGATTTCGATTTAGATTTGGATGTCTCTATCCAACAATGAAGCTTGACCCAGATATTGTGACACTTGGAAAAATTGTTGGAGGCGGAATGCCAATTGGAGTGATGGTTGGGAAAAAGGAAATCATGGAAATAGCAAATACTAGCAAACAGAAAAAATCCCAAAGGTCCTATGTTGGAGGGGGTACCTTTTCTGCAAATCCCGGAACCATGACGGCTGGATTTTCTACTTTGAATCATTTGAAAAAGAATCGAGGTTCGCTGTACCCCAAAATTAACAAACTTGGAGATATGGCTCGAAAAAACCTTACCAAAGTTTTTGATGGCAGAGTCATAACAACTGGAATTGGGTCCCTCTTTATGACCCATTTTGTAAAAGGCGGTATTTCTGAAATTACAAATTCGGCCCAAGCCGCAAAATGTGATTCTAAGCTACATCAGAAATATCACTTTGACATGATTGCAAATGATGGAATCTTCTTTTTGCCAGGAAAGCTCGGAGCTATCTCAAATGCCCATTCTGGAGTAGATGTCAAAAAAATGATATCTGCCTCGGCTAGATTTTCTGAAAATATTTAGGACTGTAATAGTTTAGAGGAATCACAGATGGCAGATAAAAAAAAGAAATTCTCAAACTCTGAGGAGGAACATAATGATGCTCTTGCCACCTCTGACCCGACCAAAGCTGATAACATTGATTTGGAAAATCTTGCTAAAGAGGCTATCAAGAAATTCAAGTCTCTTAGTTAGATTGATGATGTTAAAATGATATTTTTCGGTTCAAAAGAAAAACCAGAGGATTTAATCTACCAAGCAATGTCAAGGATGAAAAAAAATCAGCCCAAAGCAGCTATTCCACTGTTCAACCAAGCTCTCAAGCAAGAACCAAAAAATCTAGAGGCCTTACACAACAAGGGACTTGCCTTGAATAAAATAAGAAAGTATAGTGATGCAATTACTTGTTTTGATACCATTCTAAAAATTAACCCAAAAGATGCCCCAGCCCTTAGCAATATGGCAATTGCCCAAGCTGAGCTTGGAAATACCCAAGATGCAGTAGAAAATTACGATAAGGCAATTGAGGCAGACTCAAAATATTCCGCCGCTCATTTTAACAAGGGAGTTTTATTTCACAGATTAGGTTCTGATGAAGACGCAATCTC
>JAEHKQ010000256.1 GCA_016838795.1 Nitrosopumilales archaeon | reverse complement strand
TGTTTTGTAGTCAGAGAGTTTAAGCGCCATGTTTCAAAATCTCCCTCTTACTTGCTTTGTTTTCAATGATTTTTTTCAGAGAATCATAAATCTCTGTACTTGTCATAGCCCTGCCAGTATATTTCAGAATGAAATAGTCAACGTCTCTACCTAGATTTTGTTTGAAGATCTGACTCAGTTGCGCCGTATAATTTGATTCTATATCAATGATAGTTTTAGCATCTTTTAACAATGATTTTGCGTAATCTGTAGGAAATGGATGTAGTAATTTGAACTGAACAAAGCCAATGTCTATGTTTTCTTTTTTCAGTATTTCTAGCGCATCAATTATTGGTCCTTTTGTGGAGCCCCAGCTAATTATGGTAAAATCGTGAACGCCGAAAGATACTACCTGGTCTTCTTGTGGAATTTTTTTTATAATTAGCTCTAGTCGAGACATTCGTTTGTCCATCATCTTAATTCGTTCAATAGGATCCTCTGAGATGTGACCGTATTCATCACGCTCATCTCCCGTATTCCAGAAAACTCCATTTTCAAGTCCAAGTTTTGATCTTGGGGAGATTCCATCGTCTGTGAAAGCAAATCTTTTGTAATCATTGCCATCAATTTTTTCAAGCAGTTTTCCTCTGTCAATTGTTACTTTAGTGGGATCAAATCTTTTACAGGTAACAACGGAACTTGACAAAAATTTGTCCATCATGTGAATGACCGGAACTTGGAACACATCAGAATAATTAAAGCAATTACATGTGTCATAGAAACTTTCTTCGATATCTCCTGAAGCATAAACAATTTTTGGAAACTCACCATGACTAGAGTTAATTGCAAAAAGTAAATCATCCTGTCCATGTCTTGTCGGAAGACCTGTTGAGGGACCACTTCTTTGGTATAGTGTTATAACAATTGGTACCTCGTTAATTCCAGCCCAACCAATAGTCTCTGCCATTAATGAGAATCCTGGGCCAGACGTACAGGTTGCTGATCTAGTTCCTGTTAGTGCACCACCAATCATCATTCCAATTGCTGAAATTTCATCCTCGGTTTGTATTACCGCAATAGAGCCAGGCCTATCGCCCTCAACTTCTAGGATTTGGTTCTGTTCTAGAAAGACGCTTTCGTCAGATGCTGGAGTAATTGGATAGTAGGATTGGAACCGACAGCCACAAACCATCTTTCCAATTGCTGTTCCAAGATGACCTTGTACCAAAATTGTATGCGGTTCCTTTTTGGTTCCTAGAAGGGAATAACTGAAATCATTGAATTTGGCTGTCGCAAAATTGTAAGAATGGTTTGCAGCTTGTTTGTTAATTTCCGCAATTTTTGGTTTTTTAGAAAAGATGTTTTCAATTGATTTGAAAAGAGAGTCTGACGGCATTTTTAACAAACCTAAAGATAATGAAACGCCAATTACGTTGAACATTCGAATCAGCGCCTTTAGTTTGGGGTTACCTGTTTCTTCAGCCAACTTGGAAAGAATGTCTCTAAAGGAAACTGGATAAAGATTTACGCCATTCTCCTTGGCTATCTCCAAGACCCCAGAGATGGTGAAAGGCTTGTTTTTAGCCTCGAGTTTCTTGTGCAGTCTTGACTTGAAGATTTGGTCTAGGCTGTGTACATCATCTGTTCCTGTCTTTTCTAAATCTGAATCATAAATCAGTGCACCGCCTGACATCACTTCATCATAGTGTCGGAAAATTGTCTCAGCATCAAATGAAACCATCACGGTTACATCGTTTAGATTTGAGTGAATTTTTTTGTCTGCAACTCGAACAGCAAAATAGCTGTGTTCTCCTTTGATGTTTGAATAAAATTCTCTTTTTCCAAAAACTTGGTAGCCCATTTCCGCACAAACACGTGAGAAAATATTTGCTCCTGTTTCTACACCGCTACCTTGCGGTCCACCGATCAACCAAGTAATATCAGTACTCATATGAAATGAAAGGGAATCTATTAGATATTAATAATATCCCAAATTGAATTTTTTAACCACCAGTTGCTGCATCGCCCAATGCACATTCACATTTGTCACGTTCGCCGCAATAAGGACATACACAGACACACTTCTCAATTGGGTTCGCACACTCTACACAAATTGCAAATTCTTCTTCAGTTTCGGTTGAACCCATGTTATTTTCTAGCAAGAAATCTTATAAATGGTTTAAGGTCGTTTGCACCATCTGGGAAGAATGAAAAAGGAAAAAGTTTTGCTTACACGAAAATTGCATGATTTTGCGTTAAAGGAATTACGGAAACATTACTCCATTGAGGTTCATTCTGGGAAAATTCCAATGCCGAAAACAAAGCTTTTGGAAAAGATCAAAGACAAGGATGGATTGATCTGTTTTCCTTATGATAATATAGACAAGCAAGTAATTGATTCTGCGAAAAAGCTTCGAGCTATCAGTACGTTTAGTGTTGGATATGATCAGATTGATGTGAAATATGCAAAAAAGAGAAAAATTCGGATTGGTTACACTCCGGAGGTTTTGACAGATGCTACAGCTGATTTGACGTTTTCGCTCATTCTTGATTTGCTACGTCGAGTCGCAGAGGGTGATAGAATTATTCGCAAGGGAGAATGGAGGCAAATCTATGGTGCCTATGACTATGTAGGAACAGACCTGGCTGGAAAAACACTTGGAATCCTTGGTATGGGACGAATTGGAAGGGCTGTTGCAAAAAGAGCCATTCCATTTGGAGTGAAAATAATTTATCATAACAGAAAACGACTTGCAAGAAAAATTGAATCCATGACACATTCCAAATTTGAATCGCTTAATCAGTTGTTAAAAAAAAGTGATATCATTTCGGTTCATGTTCCATATACAAAACAGACTCAACAGTTGGTTGACATGAAGTTTCTGAAAAAAATGAGAAAGAGCTCGTTCCTTGTGAATACAGCTCGGGGGGGAATCATAAAAGAGAAGGATTTGGTATCAGCTTTGAAAAGAAAAATCATTGCTGGTGCTGCACTAGATGTTTTTGAGAATGAACCAATTGGAAAAAATCATCCGTTTGTCAAGATGTATAATGTTGTGATGGCTCCACATGTTGGCAGTTCCACTACAGAAACAAGAAAAAAGATGGCAGAACTTACTGTAAAAAATTTAGAGCTTGCGTTATCTGGGAAAAAACCAATCTATTCAGTTTAAAATTCAATT
>JAEHKQ010000255.1 GCA_016838795.1 Nitrosopumilales archaeon | reverse complement strand
GAAATCGATCACTGCAAAAATGGGAATTGACGCAACAAAACCCTTTGATAAAAAACCTGAAGGATTTAAAATTGCAAAAATTCCAAAATTTGATAAAATATCATTGAAAGATTATTTTAAATAAAATTTAGAGCATTTTTTGAATTTTATCTTTAAATGTATATTCTTAGTTTTTAAAAAAATTATTTTTGTTTTATTTTTGAGGCCACATGGTATTCCATGTTTCAGCAAATTTTTTCATCATTTCTCCATATGATTTCAATGGTTCCATACCAGATTCACTAAGAGTTTTTTGCCAATTATCTGAAAATTGTTTGTATGCATCAAATGTTGATTCACTCATTGCTTTCTGCCAACTATCTCCAAATGTCTTAAATGCATCAATACCTGCCTGGCTCATAGCCTTTTGCCAATTCTCTCCAAACTCCTTCATGGTGTCTGCTGAAGACTCTTTTGCTGCCTTTTCCATTACTTCATTGAATTTTTGCTGGATCTCATAACTTGCTTTTTGAATTGATTCAACCAACTGTCTCCAATTTTCTAGATGTTTTGTATACTCCTGCCATAATTTTTGCCATTCTTCAGAGCCAGTTTCAGACACGATTCAATGATTTAGAGTTGGATCACATAAACTGATCTATACTTTTTGAGAATTGTTAAAATTGTAAAATCCTTTCATGAAATAATTACTATGGAAACATAAGCACCACTATGATTTTTCTATAGAGTAATTTTTGATCTAATTTATTTATGTGAATTTGATTTAAAACTTATCTTGAATGGAGGTGAAGAATGAATGGCGCTGTATGGAGTTTATGGAAGTCATACTACTGAATCATGTCCATTAAACAATCAAGAAAACAGAAGAGCAGTAATTGAAGGAGGACCATTATTCAAACAAGTAGCCGAAGCCGCAAATGTAAAAGTTGTGAGTCAATATCACTCAGGCCTTGAACATACATTTTTGTGGGTTCTGGATGCAAAAGATGCTCAAACAATTGAAAGTTTGATGATTCAAGCTGGAATATCAAAGTTCAATGCAGTAAAAATTGTTCCAGTTTTTACTTTTGATGACGTAATTGAAAAATGCAAAAAAATTGAAGGTAAAGGTTAAGAATCTAAATCAATTTATTTCTGATCTTTTACCCAAAAGAATTCCTTTCTGAGGAAAACATCTAGCTGATCAAATGCATCCATTGAGATTTCTTGTTTCGCTAACATTTTTGATAACAACAAGAGAAGTTTTTGCTGGAATTGTACATCATGTGCATGATATCTGTCTAATCTATCTACCAGCTGTTCTAACTTTTCAAGTAAAGGTCGAACTTCTTTAGAGACAATATCCTGAATATCAGCTTTTCCAACTGTTGAATCTTCAAACTGTTTTGTCATTTTCTAGCGATCCTTAATTTTAGAAAATGATTATATGATATCAAGTTAATATTTTGTTAGTTTTTTACCAACTAGAGCTACTTTTTTAGGCTTAGACGCACAAATGTGCATATTTGTTGTGCACTAAAACGAAAAAATCACTCTTGATATCTTTTTTCATAAAAATTTCAAATCGTAGAAATGATACGCGTTCCTTTTTAGTGAATTTGACGTAATTTCAATTTACGGTAAGCAGGACGATCTATTGTTGAGAGTTGTTTCCGCAGCTTTATGTGAACCTGCTTACCAATAGCCATAATAATTCATTTAATTGTAATAACACAATAGGACCTGAAAAAAAGCCAGGCCCATAAAGGACTAGCCCTATTGTTCTTGCTTGCTCGAACAGAACCTTTACGTCATTCTCATATTTAACTTTCATCCTGAATCAAAATAACAATAATGAAAAATTGCCCTTACAGGACATTAAAAATCTAAACAAAAATCTCTAATGTGTAACAAGGAAAAATTTACCGATTGGTATAAATTCTAAATAAACTTCAAGCTTTTTATGGCAAAACTTCGATGCAGCGACTATGGATTTGAATGTGATTTTGTGGTAGAAGGTGACATAGAATCTGTTATAACTCAATTTGGGAATCATACCAATGAAGAACATGGAATCGACTATTCAAAAGAAGCAATAATGCAGATTATTTTAAGAAAGTCTTAAAAATTAATGAACGATTTTTCATCAAAATTAGTATTTATGCCAATTTTGACTTCCAAATAGATCATTTGATTGAGGTCCAGAACCTGCCAACTTTAAAGATGAAATCCAATCATTCATTACTTCACGGGACACTGTATTATCATAGTCTATTCCTGAAATTTTTGATAAAATTTCTAGTATTTGTTTGATAGAATCTTCATATGGTAGATTATTGGCGCTGTTGTTAATCAAGTTCGCTAAAATATTGAAACTAGAGCTATTTTGACCAATATCCATCTCTAGGGAATTTCATGCCTGCGACTCGAGTAGTGTTATCTTCCATTTTTGCAAATTTTTCTACAACATCCCAATTTTTTTCAATAATTTCTATAACTTGAAGTGGTACGTGGTCTTTCCAGTTAGAATCCTTACTTAGCACAGCATCATACAACTTGTTTTTTACTGAAGCTGCAGAGACCTCTTTTCTGATGCCAACCTTGGGATTAAGGCGATACAACCTTAGCATATACCCTTCCGTCCTATCTCCAGTATAGGTAAAATAGTTCCCACTTATTCCCTTAAGAATTTGGTTCCTGAGTTTCCATGACCTAGGGGATAGTAAAGGGGGTAGATATTTTGAAAATGGTGCCTGAAAAGTATAATTTTTGGAAAATGAGATGGAATTCCCAAATACAGACTCGAGCATTTTTTTTCTAACTTCATAGCTAAAAGGAAAACTCTTACTGTTTACTTCCTGTCCATTTTTCAGAAAAATAACTGGCATTACTTTGACCAGCTCAGCTAGATTTTTTAGTTCATTTATGATCTTAACATGAGCATTTGTAACTGGGTTGAGATGTGCAAGATAAATTGATGTTGTCAATTAGGCTATCTGAATAACTGTCCTATTTCAATGATTGATTTTCTAAATTAAATCTGGGAACGATGGGACTTGAACCCATGATCTCCAGCACCCGAGGCTGGCAGTATACCAAGCTAACCTACGTCCCCATAAATTAAACTGAAATGATGATTTTATTTCTTTAAAAAAATGATTTGTTTAACCGTAAGATTCGAACTTGACTTCAAAGCTTCCATCTTCACGCTTATCTCGCAT
>JAEHKQ010000254.1 GCA_016838795.1 Nitrosopumilales archaeon | reverse complement strand
CATAGTGTTGGTACAAAAAAACGAAAAGACATTGTGATTAAAGCAATAGAAAATAAATTCAAAGTGTTTAATGCACGGGTGTCAGCAAGTGGTAGTAAATCTTAGAGCAAAAAAACGCCTTGTTTCTAGAGTAACTGGTGTAGGAGTCCACCGAGTATGGTTTGATTCTGATCATCTAGAAGATATCGAAGATGCTATTACTAGAGAGAATATTAGAAGCTTACTCACTGCAAATACAATTAAAATAAAATCCTTTAGAGGAACTTCAAGAGCACGTGCTAAACTAAAGCGAATTCAAAAAAAGAAGCGAGGTACAGGCCAAGGATCCAAACGAGGCAAGAAGGGAGCGCGTATTGGTAAAAAGCAAGTATATGTGAAAAAAGTTCGTTCTCTGCGATATTTGCTAAAAGTAGTAAAGGATAGGAAAGAAATTACGAATAAGCAGTTTTGGTCACTATACAAAAAGGTAGGCGGCAATACAGTAAGAAACAAAGCACATTTGAGAGATTTAATTGAAGAAATTAAATCAGAACGAAAATCCTAGAATCTGTAAATAATTTTTCCAAAATCTAAAATTTTTCTATTGTGAATTTTTATTCCTTCTTTGGTCAGCATGTTGGTTTTTACGTCTTGCCCAAAAGCATAACCACCTATGGTTCCATTAGAACTAACGACCCTATGACATGGAATGATTACTGGATAAGGGTTTTTGTTCATTATTTTTCCAATGGCTCTCTGTCCATTTTGTAAACCTACTGCCTTGGCTAATTCGCCATAAGTTGTAATTTTCCCCTTGGGAACCTGTAAGAGTTTTTTGTAAACTTTTTCATCTAAATTCAAAGTTTAATGATCTCCAGATTTGTTTTGTCAAGAAGATTTAAGACTTTTTGTTTATTTGGACCCATTCCTCCCCAATCTAGTAAAGCAGTTTTTGCCATATTATTTCTCTCTAATATGTGTGAAAAAAGATCTTCATCCAAAAAATCAAGTGAGTGTTTAGGAATTACTGTCCCTAAAGCTAGCTTCCCTTCAAGTAATTCTTTTGTGAATTTTTCTGGATAATGTGTTTCACCAAAACAAATTGCAACTGGATATGTTTTTGTCTCTTTTGATAGAACGCCACTGACTATTTTTGCTATAGAATCACAAAGTTTTGTATCGTTCCATTGATTTTCAGTAGTACCAATTTCTATAAACAGAGCAGGTTTGTTTAAATCCGTTGGACCATGATGGGTTGCCTCAATTGTTATTTGAAAATCTGAAAAATCATCTCTATTCTCCCATAAGGTTTGAAGGTATTTTTTCTGGATGTGGGGATGTGGAATTGCAACTTGGCGTTCTTTACCACCAAATTTTGCCTCAGAAAAATTTCCAGTGCTATGACAAGTAAGTGCTAAAACACCAGACTCTGCTGCATGTTTAGACAGAAAGATAAAACCATCATAGTGAAATTTTTCCTCTAACCAATCAGCAGATATTGTTGGAGTGGGAATCATGACTAAATCAAAAAATTTTCCATGGTAAAGTTCTCCATCTTTTTCCATAGATTGTGAGATGAATTTGGCCATATTGTGACCAGCAGGATCATTTTGATAGGCTACCAGCAATTCCATGAGATAAAAGTTATAAGGACACCTTATTAATTTCCAGCAATGAACCCCAGACGAACCCTAAAAAATATGGTTAATACTATGAAACTTGCTAAAAAATCAGATAAAGAGGATTACATGCAACATCTCAGACTGGTTTTATTGGGAATTGCATGTGTCGGGACAATTGGATTTTTAATTCAGTTTGTGTTTTCGGTTCTTACAATTGGGTAGATAAAATTGGCTGAAGAACCAGTAGTCAACGCTACCTCAACTGAAGAACCAGTAAAAGAACCCCCAGTTGAAGAACCAGCAAAAGAACCCCCAGTTGAAGAACCAGCAAAAGAACCCCCAGTTGAAGAACCAGTTACTGAAGAAGTAAAGTCGCATCTTTTTGCAATTCGTACCACTGGTGGACAGGAAAAAGTGGTAATGAGAATTTTAGAAACTAGAGCAAGGATGAATAAAATTAACATTCAATCTGTTTTGTGGGTGAATGACCTCAAGGGATATGTGGTTATTGAGGCGCTAGATCCTAGCGCTGCATATCAAGCAATTGAAGGCGTTCGTCACATCAGAGGACAGTTAAGAGGAGAGTTAGAATTCAAAGACATTGAAGGATATCTTATAAAGAAATCAACGGTTGCTCAACTTGCTGTTGATCAGACTGTAGAGATTACTGGTGGACCCTTTAAAGGCATGAAGGCGACCATCACTCGAATAGATCATGAAAAGGAAGAAGCAACCGTACTTTTGCTTGAAGCCTCTTACGAATTACCAGTAACTGTAGATGCTAATTATCTCAAAATTTCTGTGTCATCGTAGCAAGGATTAAATTTTCATTTTTAGCTGAAAATTTATGGTTGAACCGCAAATAATTTCAGCGCTAGTTACAGGTGGACAAGCTTCTTCTGGACCACCTCTAGGACCAGCTTTAGGTCCAATGGGTGTCAATATTTTGGAAGTTATTAATGCGATAAATGAAAAAACTAAAGATTTTGAAGGAATGAAGGTGCCAGTAACTGTTTCCGTGTTTCCTGATACTAAAAAATGGGAGATTGAGGTTGGGATCCCCTCGGCTGCAGGTCTAATTCTAAAAGAAGCTGGAATTCAAAAAGGAAGTGGAACGACAGGAACAGAATGGGTTGGTGAAGTTACAATGGATTCTGTAGTAAAAGTTGCAAAAACCAAACTGGAAACTTCTTATGCAACTTCATT
>JAEHKQ010000253.1 GCA_016838795.1 Nitrosopumilales archaeon | reverse complement strand
TGATGGATTTCATCCTTCAATTCAATGCCTTTGGCAGCTAATTTGTCTCTGATTCCATCGGCCTCTTCATACTTTTTTTGCTGCCTGAACTCCTCACGCTGTTTGATTAGGCTCTGAATATGTGCCTTTTCCTCATCAGAAACCTTCTCTATTCTTAATCCAAGAATATTCATCATTTCTTCAAATATTGAAATTATTTTTTCAGATAGTGATTTTGTCAAATGTCCTTCATTTGCCAAACAAACAGTAACCAGTCTGTAAAATGCACTCAAGGCCATGTGCGTGTTCAGATTTTCGTCTATCGCTTTTGAAAATTCGCTTTTAATTTGTGATAATGTTGAGTCAATGTCTTCAATGGGTTGTCCATCTTTTTCTGTTTGAATTAATTTATGATATGCCAACCTAGCTTTATTCCAATTTGTCTCATGTTCTTTAAGTAATTCTTCTGAATAATCAATTGGTTTTGAGTAATGTCCTGCAATACAAAAAATTCGAAGTACATTGGGACTCCAAGACTTTAACAGACTTTTAATAGACTTGATGTTTCCAAGTGATTTTGACATCTTCTCTCCATTAATTGTAATCATTCCAACATGCATCCAAATTTTTGCAAATGGTTTGTTAGAATAAGATTCTGATTGAGCTATCTCATTTTCGTGATGAGGAAATATCAAATCTCTTCCACCACCATGAATTTCAAAATTTTCACCAAGATACTTGAGACTCATTGTTGAACATTCAATATGCCATCCAGGTCTTCCACGTCCCCAAGGACTTTCCCATGAAGGATCACTATCGGAAAATTTCCATAAAGCAAAATCTAAAGGATCATTTTTTGCCTCATCCACTTCAACCCTAGCACCAGAAATTAAATCATCTATCTTCTTTTTTGATAATTTCCCATAATCAGGAAATTTTGTAACCGAAAAGTATACTCCATTTTTAGACACATAAGCAATTTTTTTGTCAACTAAACCTTGAACTAAATTCAGCATGTCTTGAATGTGCTCCGTAGCCTTTGGATATTTTGTGGCTCTCTTTACATTCAGTGCATCAAATTCATCGTTATACTCTTGGATATATCGTGAGCTAATTGCAGACGCTCGAACATTTTCCCTTTTTGCTCTGTTGATAATTTTATCATCGACGTCGGTGAAATTTTGGACAAGTTCTACCTCTATTCCACTTGACTCCAAATATCTTCTGAGAATATCAAAAACTATGATTGTTCTTGCGTGCCCAATATGGGATTCGTCATAAACCGTA
>JAEHKQ010000252.1 GCA_016838795.1 Nitrosopumilales archaeon | reverse complement strand
GGCTCGGCTAAGGTTGACTATTCTAGATTAAGAGAATCTGGAGTCAGAAATGCATTTTTTGATTTTAATTTCAAAGTAACTGGTGATAGTATCATTAACATGCGTGCACTTGATCCATTTTTGACTTCTTTACAAACAAATCATATTGTAATCGAAATATCAAATGATGGAACAGCTCCTATTTCTGGTGTAGACATTGTTGCAACAAATACTGCAACGGCAATTTCATCTACTACCACATCAGTTACAAATATTGAAAAGGTTGTCATATTAGACACAAACTGGGACATTGGTCACATTAATCCTGGATCTGCAAAATATCTAGAGGCTGATGTCTACATCCCCGAATCACTAAAAGGTGAAACACTACGTGTTCCAATGGAGTTAACTTATTTTAATGCGCATGGTGATCGACATACAATTTCTCGAATTGTTGATTTCTACATCAAAGGATTAATCGATGCAAAAATTTATGATGTAAGAGTTATTGATTTGTCGGGAAAACCAACTGTAATTGGTGAAATAATTAATGAAGGGAATGAAGTTGCCTTATTTGGATTTGTCACACTAGAACCAATGGGGGATTCTAATATTATACCATCAACCCACTTTATTGACGAAATAGATACTGATTCTCCTGTCCCATTTAATGTGCAATTAGAATTTGACGGTGAAACAAAATATGGTGAACATGATATTAGAATTACTGTACGATACAAAGACTCACTTCGTGATGAGAAGTTCATTATTCACGACGCAACAATTTTTATAAATGATCCATCAAAAAGCCAAAAATCTGATCCTGATCCTTCGCAATTGATAATTTTACCAATAGTAGCTGGTATAGGAATATTTGCATATTTACAAATTAAAAAACGAAAGCAAAAAGCAACTCAAACAAGTTAAGATTATATTTAATGCTGAAAATTTCGGATCATGTCATGGGATGAGATTGAAGTCCCAAAGGAGTTACGAGAATTTATGCCAAATAAGGCAAAAGTTACTTATCTCGGGCAAAAAAATGGTGCAAAAAAACAATATCGGTATGGCAAGTTGCACATACGTGAATATGACGATAAATTTCTAGTACATATGGATAAAGTTGACCCACAAAGAGATCCTCTTGGCCATCTGGTTTTTGATACACCTGAGGTGCTAATTGGGTTGTTATGTGCAGCCTTTGGTGGCGCTAAAGTTGGAACAACTGTCTTTAAAAATTTTAAGTCAATGAAAATTTCTACACTTTCAGGAATACTTGCATCACTTGCTTTTGGATACCTAGGTTATTCTATTACAAAAATGATAAAAAATCACAAAAGGTGATTTGTAATAAGCACATTTCGAATTTTAAAAGTTCTTGTTAAACTTCTTCCTTCAATTCTTGCATTACGGAAAGATAGAAGAGACTGGGTCAAACAAAAGGGCAAGAACATTGATGTGGAAAAATACAGGAAAAATGCAAAGAGAGTTCTTAATACCTTTATCTCTTTGGGACCTGTCTACATCAAGCTGGGTCAATGGCTTTCTTCAAGAGCTGACATTTTACCCCAACCATACTTGGAAGAGCTTTCAAAACTACAAGATGAGGTTCCTGCAGCTCCTTTTGATCAAGTAAAACCAATTGTTGAAAAAGAATTAGGAACACTAGATAAAAAATTTGAAGCCATCGATCAACAACCATTATCTGGTGCCTCATTAGGTCAAGTTTATCGAGCAAAAATACATGGACAAGATGTCATTATAAAAGTAAAACGACCTGGCATAGAAAAAATTGTTGAACAAGATCTCAAAGTTCTAAAGAAAATCTTGCCAGTAGCAATGAAATTTGTTGATCCTAACTTAGCTTTTTCAGCTCGTGCAATGCTTGCGCAATTTATTGAAACAATTCATGAAGAACTAAATTACAAAATGGAATCTTCCAACCTAAAATCAATCAAGAAAAATATGGAGGGCTATGACAACGTAATAATACCATCTGTTTACGATGACTATTCAACAGAAAATGTGCTTACATTAGATTACATTCCAGGAATAAAGGTCACAAATGTCGAAGCCTTAGATAGGAAGAAAATTGATAGACAAAAGTTAGTAATTGATGTACATAAGGTTTTTTTCACCATGCTGCTCCGTCATTCTATATTCCATGCAGATCCACATCCTGGTAACATATCCGTCGCCGACGATGGAAAATTAATCTTATATGACTTCGGGATGGTAGGAAGACTAGATAATAAAACAAGAATGCAGATAATACGTTTGTATCTTGCATTAATAGAAAAAGATCCTCCACGAACAGTAAACGCAATGAACGATCTTGGGATGCTTATGCCAGAATTCAATCGTTCTGTGATAGAGAAAGCAATTGAATTAACTATTAGAGCACTGCATGGAAAAAAACCAGATGAGATAGAAGTCAAAAGCTTTATGGAGATGGCCAATAAAACAATGAGCCATTTTCCGTTCGTGTTACCAAAACATCTAGCATTGTATATACGAATGGCATCAATTATTGAAGGAATTTATCATACGCACAAAGTTGATTTTAAATTTGTTAAAGTTTTAAAAAATATTCTCGAAGAAGAAAATCTGATTAGAGATGCATATATTGAAGAAATTAAATATTCATTTGACAAATTTGTAAAATCAATTGACGCTACCATCTCAATTGCACCAGAGTTAAAAAAATTCATTGACGATAACAGATCACTTCAATTGTTAAACGCAAAACCAAAATCTAATACCTTACTCTCAGGCAGTATTCTCTCTTCTGCAATTTTTATCGGATCGGTTATTTTGTATTCTACAAATGAATTTGTAGGGTTAGCTGGAATGATAGGTTCCTTAGCGGTAATGGGTATTTTTGCTATTTTTAGAAAACGATAATTAGTTATTCAATAGGAATTTTTTTTGAATTATTTCCAGTAGGTATTGTTATTGTTAAAACTCCTTGTGAATATTTAGCAGAATTAACCTTCTCTTCCCCTTCTTTCACT
>JAEHKQ010000251.1 GCA_016838795.1 Nitrosopumilales archaeon | reverse complement strand
TGCCAATTCAAGAAGACTTTTGTAAAGATACGAAGCCAATTGGAAAAATTTCCCTTGAGGGTGGTGAATACTTTCATTGGGTATGGCCCTCACAAGGACTAGTTGAGGCATCAAAGGATGAAAAAACTGTGGCAGCTTATAAAGACCACAAAGAAAAGATGGTAAAACTTGGAGTGTCTGGCACAATGGTCGCAATAGATTGGGATTCTTGTATAGGAGATGGAGCATGTATTGAAGCATGTCCAGTTCAAGTTTTCCAGTGGTACAGAACCGAAAAAGATATTCCTGCAATTAAAGCCATTAATGAAACCTTTGCAGGTACTGGTGAAACTGAAAAAGAAAATCGTAAAGATTTCTCAGATAAGGCAGATCCAATAAGAGAACACGATTGTATCTGGTGTATGGCATGTGTATCAGTTTGTCCACCACTAGCAGTTCTTGTTGATCAATCATATCAAGAATACCACGAAAAAGCAGCTGGAACATTCCAAAAAATGGAATCGGGGTCAGCTAACCCACACGCACACGATTAGAATTTTTTCTTTTTTTAATTTTTTATTTACAATGTTTACTTATTTTTTTCTGCATGAACAAATTTTAGTTAGATGACCTCATCGATTCTTGCAGAGGTCGCCTAGCCTGGTGGGGCGTGGGCCTTGAGAGCCTATGTGCGTAAGCATGCGGGGGTTCAAATCCCCCTCTCTGCGCTTATTTTTTCCCCAATTTGCCCAGTTCTGCTAACATTGCAGATAGCTGTATCTCTGGATTAGATCCAACAAGAATTCTATAGTCATACTTTGCTATGATTTCTATAATTTCACTCATTTTGTCATTTTTTGTAGAAAAAACAGCAGTGTTGATGTACTTTAGAAAATCAGATTCTGACATACCATACACCTTGATTAATTCAATCATTTTGTTTCGTGCATTTGCAAGTTTGCCATCAAGTGCTAGTTTTAACACATCACCAACATCTGTTGTTTTTGTAAGACCAGCTGATGCCTTGACGTTTGCTTCTGAGATGTTACCTAAACTAGCTACAGCCTGCATCAGATTAATAGCATGTCGGAGATCGCCGCCAGAATATTCAGAAATTGCCTTTAGCCCCTTATCATCTGCTTCGATCTTTTCTTTTTTTGCAATTAATTTAAGATAAGATATAGTATTTTTTTCAGGAATTGCAGTAAATTTGAATATAGCACATCTTGATTGGATTGGACTGATTATTTTTGAAATGTTATTTGCAATGAGAATAAACCTGCAGAATTTTGAAGTATCTTCGATAATTCGACGTAATGCAGTCTGTGCATCAGAGGTCATTTCATCTGCCTCATCCAAAATTATTATCTTAAATGGAATTTCTGTATCCAACGCAGCATATCTTGAGAACCTTTTAACACGTTCTCGAACCATATTGATCCCTCGTTCATCTGAGGCATTTAGCTCCAGTGTATGATCACGCCATCGATCACCAAGAATTTGTTTTGAGATACACAATGCGACAGTTGTTTTTCCAACACCAGCAGAACCAGAAAATAAAAGATGTGGCATCTCTGCTTGATTTTTTAAAAGAGAACCTAGACTTCCTATGATCTCATCTTGGTTAACAACATCAGAAAGTTTTGATGGACGATACTTTTCAACCCACATTATACCTGAAGAGGACATCCGATCTTTGATTTTTTAACCACTAAATAAATCACATAATTAATAGGATCAATTGATCTCACCTTTTTGTTAGCTAAATTGATCGATCCGTTTCTTGAAGATCCTAGCTTGGATCAATGATCTCATGAACATTCAGGACCTAGAGAAGGTACACACTACAGGATTTGATCTAGAGGATGTTAAAGTCACTTTTAATCATGATGTGAAGGTCAAGGTGTCTGACGTTGATGTTGAAGGAAAACAAGGAGAAGTACTTAATATTCCAAGGTGGATTGCACAAGTTTTACAAAAAGACAATCATGTGCAAATACAAGATACCGATATGGTAGTAGAATTAAAGCAGGCAACAGTTAAGGAAAACGTTCAAGGTGAATTTGAGCTTGCAACACTTGAACCACATTTTTACATCAAAGTCAAATCCTATATGAAATCACTTGAGCAGCAAGACTCTGATAAGGTAGAAAGCATGTTAAACTCGCTTGTCCGAAAAAGAAAAGGAAAGATAATTCATCTAGCTGATTCCTCAAAACTAACTGCAAACTTGGCAAACAAGTTAACTATTGAAGAACGTGAATATTACAATAACCTACACAATATCAGCATAGATTTTACAAAACAAATTCTTGGTGATAACAAATGAGTAAAGTAGAAACCAAGTTTACAGAGTCTGCCCTATCGGACATGGTAAAAAATTTTCTGGTTCAATTTAAGGACAAAACTGGTTCATTCAAGTATGTAGAACAAATCGATCAGATGATGCCAAAAATCTCCAAGTATATTGTTATTGACTATAATGACTTGGTAGCAAATTTTGATATTGAATCAAAATTTAATGAAAATCCTGATGAAATTCTAAACGCATTTGCTAGAGCAATCAAAGAAATTCTACAAGAAAGATTTCCTAAATATGCTGAAAAAATTAAAGATGAAATTCGTGCAAGAATAGCAAATTATCCAGTACAGAGAAGTCTTCGACAGATCAATGCTGAAGTCATTGGAAAGGTGACAAGTGTTTCGGGAATGGTAGTTAGATCCTCAGAAGTAAAACCATTAGCAAAAGAGCTCATTTATGTTTGTCCAGATCATCATGTCACACAGAGATTTCTACTTCAGGGAATGAGTGTTAATGTTCCAGTTAAATGTGACACTCCAAATTGTCAACACAAGGATTTAGAAATAAAGCCTGAATCAAGCACGTTTATTGACTTTCAAATTCTTAGATTACAAGAGTTACCGGAAGACCTTCCACCAGGACAGCTTCCTCACTATATTGATATCACAATCAAGCAGGACCTGGTTGATAACGCAAGACCGGGTGATCGAGTCATCCTCACGGGAATTGTACGAATTGAACAAGAACCAATCGTTGGTGTAAGTAGAGCAAGTAGCGGCCTTTATCGATTACGAATTGATGGAAATAATATTGAGTTTCTTGCCGGTCGTAGTGGAGTAAAAGCATCAAGAAGAACAGAAAGAGAAGAAGTTTCACCAGAAGAAGAAAAGCTAATCAAAGCATTAGCCAGTGATCCTTCCATAGATCAAAGACTAATTGATTCATTCGCTCCGCATATCAAAGGTCATGAATTAATCAAAGAAGCAATTCTTTATCTTATCATAGGTTCTAATCAAAGAATCTTATCTGATGGAACTAAGATTCGTGGTGACATTAACATATTTTTGGTTGGAGACCCTGGTACTGCAAAAAGTGAGATGCTAAAATTCTGTGCAAGAATCGCACCAAGAGGACTCTATACATCTGGTAGAGGATCTACTGCAGCTGGTTTAACTGCAGCAGTGGTTCGAGACAAAAGTGGAATCTTTATGCTTGAAGCTGGCGCAGTTGTTCTTGGTGATCAAGGACTTGTATGTATTGATGAGTTTGACAAAATGACAACAGAAGATAGAAGTGCATTGCATGAAGTAATGGAACAACAAACAGTAAGTATTGCAAAAGGCGGTATTGTAGCAACACTGAATGCACGAACATCAATTCTTTCAGCCGCTAATCCAATGTATGGTAAGTATGATCCATTCAAAAACATCACTGAAAATGTAAACTTGCCAATTCCTCTTCTAACAAGATTTGATCTTATTTTCGTTGTAAGAGACATTCCATCAAAGGAACGAGATAGAAATATTGCACAACATATCATGGATCTTCATTCAGCTACTGGTATAGAGAATAGATCTTTGATTGATGTTGATATTCTAACAAAATATCTAGGATATGCAAAAGGGCTAAACCCTATTATGACAAAAGATGCAGAAGAAAAATTACTAGAGTATTATCTGAAGATGAGAAACGTCGAGTCTGAAGAGATGATAACAGTTACTCCAAGACAGCTTGAGGGTCTCATCAGGCTTGCAACTGCCAGATCCAGACTATTGCTGAAAACAGAGGTGGATGCAGATGATGCACAACGTGCCATATTCCTAATGGAAAGCATGCTACAGGATGTTGGCGTTGATGTTAATACAGGAAAGGTAGATCTTGGAGTATTACAAGGTAAGCCCAGAAGTGAGATGGCAAAAGTTCAACTTTTTATGGATATTTTACGGGCCCTAGAGGGTGAACCACCATCTCAAGTGGAAGAAAAATTATTTATTAAAGAGCTGGTAAAAACCGAAAAATTCACTGAAGATGAAGCACATGAATATGTTAGAAAAATGGGTAGAGAAGGAACTATTTATGAGTCGTCTCCCGGTCATATTAGCCGGGTAAGATGAAGATAATAGATCTAGATTTACCGAACCCAGCAAAGGATTTTCTCAACGCTGAAGGATATTCCGAGCTTTATCCTCCCCAAATTGAAAGTATAGAGGCAGGTCTTTTAGAGCAAAAAAGTATTCTTGTTTCTGCTCCAACTGCAAGTGGAAAAACACTCATTGCAATACTAGCAACGATAAACTTTCTATCACAAAGTGATGGGAAGGTAGTCTATCTTAGTCCACTGAGAGCACTAGCAGCAGAAAAATTCTCAGAATTTAAAAAAATAGAAAAAATTCCACTTGGAAGAAAGATCAAAGTCCAAATCTCAACTGGAGATTTTGAATCAGCTGATAAAACACTTGAGCAAAGTGACATTTTGATACTAACAAATGAAAAAATGGATTCAATTATTCGACACGGTGCACAATGGATTGAAAAAATCGGACTTGTAATCGCAGACGAAGTTCATCTAATTGGAGATCAAGATCGAGGACCAACACTTGAGATAATTTTAACAAAACTAAAGCTTCTTCATAAGAAACCACAAATTATTGCCCTAAGCGCCACAATTACAAATGCTGATGAAATATCAGAATGGCTTGGATGTACCACAATAGAAAATAAATGGAGACCTGTTCCTCTTTCTGAAGGTGTTTACGATGATGGCAGGGTCACAATGCATGATGGCAAGTATTTTGAAGTGGAATCAACAATTAGAGACCCTTCTATTGATTTGGGCGCAGAATCCGTGCGTGATGGTGGACAAGCCTTGGTATTTGCAGAAACAAGGACACGTTCTGCATCCCTAGCAGCAAAGGCAGCTGATATAATTTCAAAATATTTGAAAAATGCAGAAAAAAGTGAATTACAAAAAGTTTCAAACAAAATATTGAGTAACAACGAACACACTCAACTAATTAGAACATTAGCTGAGTTAGTTAAAAAGGGAGTTGCGTTTCATCATGCGGGTTTAAATCAAAATTGTAGAGAAACAATTGAAACTGAATTCAGAAAAGGAACAATAAAACTTCTTTCATCTACTCCAACACTAGCTGCTGGGATTAATCTACCTGCAAGACGAGTTATAATATCTAATATTAGCAGATACAATGCACGTATAGGTGCAAATCAGCCAATTAGTGTTCTAGAGTATAAACAACTTTGTGGAAGAGCAGGACGTCCTCAATATGATGATCATGGCGAAGCAATTATTGTCAGTAAATCAAATAGTGAAGAATTAATTGATCATTATATTAATGGAGAACCAGAACCAATACAATCTAAAATTTCAGATGATAAGTCATTACGAATTCATGTTTTGAGTTTAATTGTAACCACTCCAGGAATAAAAAAAGATGAAATTTTAGATTTCTTTTTACAAACGTTAGGTGGATTACAGTCACGAAAATCTACAATCAAGTTTGGTATAGACATTGCTTTACGATATCTATTAGAAGAAGATTTTATAATAAAAAAAGGTGATAGATATGCAGCAACAGATTTTGGAAAAAAGGTATCAAAACTGTACATTGATCCACTTACTGCAACTTTTTTCAGAAGTGCAATTGAAAATGTTTCTGAAGGAAGAAAACATACCTTTGGTTTTTTGCATTTAATATCTGACTCTGAAGAATTTTTCCCAAAATTTGCTCTCCGCAACAAAGATTACGAAACTGCGAGTCTTTTGATTGAAAATAATGCATCTCAATTAATTGAGCTAATCTCTGAGTATGACTGCACACGAAGTCTTTTGGCTCTACATTCTTGGATTACCGAATCATCCGAGATCTCGCTTTCTGATAATCTCAAAATTGAGTCAGGTGATATGCATAGAATGGTAGAAACCGCAGATTGGCTTGTTTATTGCCTGCGTGAACTTGCAAAACAGCTTGAAAGAGCTGATCTATTGGATGAGCTAGATGCACTTCGAAAGAGGATTATTTATGGAATCAGAGAAGAATTGCTAGAACTTGTAAAAGTCAAGGGAATTGGTCGTGTGCGTGCTAGAAAATTATTCAAACATGGTATCAAGAATCTTAATGACCTTTCTACCATTCCAGTTACAAAATTAGCAGAGATTGATAAAATTGGTTCGACACTTGCAGATAACATCAAGTCTCAATTACGAAAAGGTAGATAATTGACACAAGAAATTATTTCAGCTATAATCGTATCTGTTATTGCATTCTTTACTGTTTATGTCAGTACGCCATTCTTAATCAAAGGTTTGGAAAAACGAAACTTTACTGTCAAAGATTACAATAAAAAAGAAACTACAATGGTTGCAAGACCCGGTGGTATTTCAATTATTGCAGGCATCCTAACCTCCGAATTTGTTTTGTATGGATTTTTTCAAATAAATGAGATACTAGTTGTCATTATTACAACTTTTCTTGCATTCATAATTGGAATAATTGATGATAGAAAAGTCATGAGTGGTTGGTTTAAGCCAATAGCTCTTGGGGCTGCAACCATTCCAATTATTTTGTTTGGAGCTTATGATTCAAATCTTGCATTCCCACTTTTTGGTGAAGTAACAATACCAGCATTATATCTTGGAATAATAGTTGTTATGATACCAATTACTGGAAATACAATTAATTCAATTGATGTTTTAAATGGTGTTGCAAGTGGTTTTATGACCATTGCAGGTTTTGCATTAACAACTTGTTTATTTATAATTCAAAATTACGAAATTGCAATAGTTAGTCTACCATTGGGATTTGTAGCTTTAGCATTTTACAAATATCACAAATTTCCAAGTAAAATATTTCCTGGAGACTCTGGAGCTTTGACATTTGGAGGAATGTATGGTGCCTTGGCAATAGTTGGAGGCGTAGAAATCATTGCTGCCATAATTCTCCTACCAGCTGTCATAAACTCATTTTTGTTCCTCTCAAGCATGAAAAGGATTGTAGAGCACAGAGAAATTAAGGCAAAACCCGTAGAACATACCGAGGATTTCAACCTAAAGGCAACAACTGAAAAATTTGCACCTGTAACTTTAGTACGTTTGATTCTTGCAGGTGGACCATTATCGGAAAAACAAGTAGCTCATACAATCTTCAAATTGACAATTTTTTCAAGTATTCTAGGAATAATCTCTGCATTTATGATGGGTGTATCACTATGAGAGGCTCTTCAATTTTCATTTTTATTGGAATGATGTGGGCCTTGTTGATCGTTGGTGGGGGAATAGTTGTTACTATTTTGGGACCAATTTCAATTACCGGTTATGGGGATCTTAATCAGATGATTGCATCTGGAATAAAAGCGATCACTGCAATAATTTTGGTAATTATTTGGATTGTTATATTATCTAAAATGAACAAATGGATATTCCATAAAGAGATTAAATCCTAAGATTCATTCCAATTCTTTTGTTTTTTATCGTATTCTTCTCTAAAGAATTTTTCTTTGGCTGGATTACCGACAACTACCGTATTTTCAGGAACATCTTTTATAACAACTGCACCCATTGCAACAACACTATTTTTACCAATTTTTACACCCGCCTTAATTACAGCTCGTGCTCCAATTATTGCACCATCTTCAATTGTAACTCCAACCAGTTTTTCACTTGGTGGGTATGGATCATTTGTTAAAGCAGCTGCCGGACCAATGAAAACATTTTTTCCAATTCTTGACCGTGGTGGAATGTAAACCAAACCTTCGATTATAGTATTTTCTCCAATTTTAACATCATAATCAATATGAGCAAGAGAACCAATCTTTACATTATCCCCAATCACAACGTTTTTTCCAACATATGCAAAATGCCAAATCTTTACATTTTCTCCAATTTTGGCATTATCTGAAATAGAGTTTGTAACCAAAAGATGTCACAAATGCCATGGAGATGCCTGTTTAACTATTTTTTCAGGCAGCTTTTCTTGATGGTTTTTTAAAAAATCCATATCTTGTTTTTTATCTCTTAAATCATCAGGAAGTAAGATGGGAATTTCTTCTATAATGGGATAGAATCTTGAACACTGAGTGCAATATAACACACCTTCTTCCACTGATTCCTCTTTTGATTTTACTTCAAAAATCTCAAGAGGAAAATGCTTGTCAATTGGACATACAAGCATGTCCATCATTTTTTTGTTCATTTTAAATCCAGATAGATTGGAGCTCCTTTTTGACTTGATAAAAGTGCCGCTTCTGCTATCTTTGTAACATTGACTGCATGTCTTGGTTTAACATAAAGTTCGTTTTTTCCTTCTATTGCACCCAGAAAATTCTTGATTTCGACTAAGAGAGGCTCCTGTTTTTCATGTTCTTGCTTTTTGGCGCCTTGCTCTGTTTGAACTGTAATTTCCTGTGAAATAAAGTCAGATGATATTATTCCATCTGTACATACAGCATTAAAAGTTCGAACTTTGGTTGGCGTAACCCAATTTGATGAAATCATTGCTACTTTGTTATCTTTGAAACCAAGCATTATTGTTGCAAAATCCTCATGTTCATGATTTATTTTTCCTGATCGCGCAAAGACGACATCTGGCGTATCATCAAAAAGCCAGATTGCAGTATCTATGTCATGAACTGAAGTATCATAAATTATGCCCACATCTTTAATGT